>JAHEIK010000510.1 GCA_024639415.1 Planctomycetota bacterium | reverse complement strand
GTTCAGCACGAACAGCCCGCCTGGGGCAAGCACGCCGTGGACGCGGCGGAACACGTCCCGCTTCGCGCCGGCCTCCACGTGGTGCACCGTCTGGGAAGCCAGCACGACGTCGAAGCCCTGCTCGAGATCTCTCTGCCACGCCTCTTCCAGCGTGCTCTCCAGCAAGGTCGCGCGCGGGCCGAAGGGCGCAAGCGCTTGCGCAGCGCGCTCCAGCATCCCTGCCGAGGCGTCGACGCCGACAAGCACAGCGTCAGGGAACTGCGTGAGGATACGCACGTCGATGTCACCGATGCCGCAGCCCAGGTCGAGCACGCGGCGAGGCGTGTGCACCTCCATGAGCGCGAACACGACGGCCAGCGCATGCTCGCGGTGTACCTGCCCCGGCTTGCCCGTCGGCTGCCAGCGCCGGGCCTTCTCCGGATCCGTCCAGGGATTGCCCATGGGCTCCTCCAATGCGAGGCCTACCCCGGTACCCTAAGCCACCACGCAACCCCGGGCGAGGAGTCCCATGCAGTACACGAACCTCGGTCGTACGGCACTCGAAGTCAGCCGCCTGTGCCTCGGAACGATGAACTTCGGCGGCTGGACGACAGAAGAGGACAGCTTCGCGATCATGGATCGTTCGCTGGAGCTGGGCTTCAACTTCTTCGACACGGCGAACGTCTACGGCGGCAAGGCCGGCAAGGGCGCGACCGAGACGATCGTCGGCGGCTGGCTAGCCCAAGGGGGCGGGCGCCGCGAGCAGGTCGTCCTCGCGACGAAGGTCTACGGCGCCATGGGCGAGGGCCGTAACGATGGGAAGCTCTCGGCGCGCCACATCGTCCAGGCGTGCCACGAGTCCCTCCGCAGACTGCAGACGGACTTCATCGATCTCTACCAGATGCACCACGTCTGGCGCCATGCCCCGTGGGACGAGATCTGGCAGGCGATGGACACCCTCATCCGCCAGGGCAAGGTGCTCTACGTCGGGTCGTCCAACTTCGCCGCGTGGAACATCATGCAGGCCAACGAGGAGGCGCGCAGGCGCCACATGCTCGGCCTCGTGTCCGAGCAGAGCCTCTACAACCTCAACGCACGCACGGTCGAGCTCGAGGTCATTCCGGCCTGCCGCGACCAGGGCGTCGGCATCCTTCCCTGGAGCCCGCTCGGCGCCGGCTTGCTCGCCGGGATCGTCGACGAGACGGATGAAGGAAGACGCGCCACCCCTGCCGTCCGCAAGCGGCTGGACGAGCACCGCGCGACGTTCGTCGCCTACGAGGGCGTCTGCCGCGATCTCGGCGAGAAGCCCGCGGATGTCGCGCTGGCGTGGCTGCTGCACAACGACGCCGTGACGGCCCCCATCATCGGCCCGCGCACCATGGACCAGCTCGAGACGGCGATGCGCTCGCTCGACGTTCAACTGAGCGACGAGACGCTCAAGCGCCTCGACACGATCTTCCCCGGCCCCGGCGGTCAGGCCCCGGAAGCGTACGCCTGGTAACCCGTGGCGGCTCGGGCTGGGGGCGCTCGCACCACAGCGTCGTTCTCGCGTGGCAGACCACGCCACGAAGTCCGCCGAGGCGCTCCGCTCCCCATCCGAGCCGCCACGTTCACGAGGAAGAGGCGATGGGCTGCACGCTTCGGGCGAACGTCAGGCGTCGTCCCGCGCGTCTCCCGCGTTCCATGCGGGATCGTGGAAGCGCTGCACCTCGACCCGGTAGCCGGCCGGATCGCGGTAGTAGGCGTGGTAGATCCCGTAGGTGGGGTTGTCGCGGGGTGGCTGATCCACAGGCGTGCCCGCGGCCACGAGTCGCTCGTGCACTCCGTCGACATCGTCCGTCACGAGCGTGATCAGCACGGACTCCGTCTGGGGCGGTACGTCGCGCTCGCAGACGCCGAGGTAGCCACCGCCGGCGATGCGAAAGATGCGGCACGTTCCCTGATCGAGCACGAGAGGCAGCCCGAGGACCTCGCCGTAGAAACCCGCCGCCTGCTCGAGATCCGGCACGAAGCAGAAGGTGATGGCCGCGTCGAAGTCCGTCATGACCGCCTCACTCGAACACCGGGGCCTTGTAGCGCATGCCCGCATTGATGCCGAGCGGGCCCGGCTTGAAGGTGAGTTCGATCGTCTCCTCGCCGCGCTTGAGCACGACGGGTACCGCATCGCCGCCCTTGGCGTCGGCCGCCTGCTTCGCGGCCTGCAGGTCGGCGCGGGTCATGACGGGTTTGCCGCCATAGCTCACGACGACGTCACCCACCTGCGCGCCGAGCGCCTTGGCCTGTCCCTTGGGCCCGACTCGCATGATGACGAGCGAGCGATCCTCCAGCCGCTTCATCAGGGCCTTGACGTCGAGGACGTCTCCCTTCTCGCGGCCCGTGTAGCGCTTCGTGCTCTTGCCCTCGCGCTTGGCTTTGCGACGCAGGACCTCCTTCACGGCGCGGTAGCAGTTGATGAGGCCGTGACCCGTCTCGAAGTCGTAGCCCTTGGCTGCCACGTCCAGCGCCGTGGAGGTGATGATGTCCAGCAGGTCCCACGGCAGGAGGTCGGGATCGGCGGAGACCATCAGAGCGATGGTCCCGCAGAACATCGGCCCCGCGAACGAGTTGCCGCCCAAGCCGCCCTGGGTGACCTCGCCGCTCAGCTTCAGGTACGGGAGGTCTGCGTTGAACGCGCACACCTCCGGCTTGTTGACGGTGCCCTCGTCGTAGTGCTCGGTGAGCCACTCGACCGGCCCCTTGCTGGAGAACGCCGTCCGGCTCAGATCGCGCTGGACGCCCGCCGCGGAGAAGACGACGTTCGGGATGTCCTCCGGCTGCCGCATCTGCACGGGCACCTCGGCCTGCTGTGCGAAGTTGCCCGCGCCCGAGACGAAGAACACGCCGCAGAGGGATCCGTGCTCCATCACCTTGCGGCGGTGGGAGCGGTACTCCTGCTCACCCGGCTTGGAGAAGCTCATGCTGTAGGTGTCGGCCCCTTGCTCGACGGCCCACTCCACCGCCGCCTCGAGTCTGCGCTGGCTGATGACGCCGGCCCAGCGCGCGTCCGGCGCGATCCCGAGTTCGTACGGCCGGTCCGTGGCGCCAACGCCGCAGATGATCGCGCTGCACATGAAGCCGTGCATCAGCTGGCCGTTGGTCGCGTTCGGCCCGACGTTGACGGCGGTCAAGACGCCCGTGCCGTGATCGAAGTTGTAGCCG
>JAHEIK010000509.1 GCA_024639415.1 Planctomycetota bacterium | reverse complement strand
TCCCGACAGCAGCACGCTCACCTTCGAGGTGGACGGCTGGGACGCCTCGCTGGACACGCCCTACCGCGTGTACTTCGAAGGCCACGTCTTCGACGGTGTCGTGAGACAGGATCCGAGCGAGAAGGACGAGGTGGTGCTCGCCGCCTTCACCGGCACGAAGCACTTCACCGGCGGGCTGAAGTGGAACCACGACGGCGTGTGGTTCCCGCACGCCGACCTGATGCGGAACGTGCGGGCCCACGACCCGGACCTGCTCTTCTTCTCGGGCGACCAGATCTACGAGGGCGACATCACCGGCTGCGAGCGGCGTCCCGTCGAACGCGCGATCCTCGACTATCACGACAAGTGGCGGCGCATCTGCTGCATGGTTCGGGACCTGGCAAGGGACACGCCGACGATCTGCCTCCCCGACGACCACGACGTGTTCCACGGCAACGTGTGGGGCGCCGGCGGCCGCAAGGCGAGGCGCCAGGACGACGGCGGCTACATCATGCCGCCGCGCTTCGTGAACATGGTCCAGCGCACGCAGACGGCGCACCTCCCGCGACCCTACGACCCCACGCCCGTGGAGCAGGACATCGGCGTCTACTACACGGACCTCGTCTACGGGGGCGTGTCGTTCGCCATCCTGGAGGACCGCAAGTTCAAGTCCTCCCCCACCCAGGCGGTGCCCGCGGGCGACTTCCGAAACGGCTGGCCGCAGGCCGAGGGCTTCGATCCGGCGACGCAGGCCGACGTGGAGGGCGCAGTGCTCCTCGGAGAGCGCCAGCTCGCCTTCCTCCGCGACTGGGCCGCCGACTGGTCCCACGGCGCATGGATGAAGGCAGCGCTCTCCCAGACGATCTTCGCCAACGTGGCCACGATTCCCGAGAAGGCGAAGAGCGGCGGCGTGCTCGCCGGCCTGGCGCCCGAGGCTCCCGGCGCGTACCCGCAGGGCTACAAGCTGGCGGCGGATGGCGACTCGAACGGCTGGCCGCAGTCCGGTCGCAACCGGGCGCTCCGTGAGATCCGGAAGGCCCGCGCGATCCACATCGCGGGGGATCAGCATCTGGGTAGCCTGGTCCACTACGGCATCGACGACTGGGAGGACGCGGGCTTCGGGTTCTGCGTGCCCTCGATCGCGAACGCGTGGCCGCGGCGCTGGTACCCGCCGACGCCGGGCGAGAACCGGGGGGACGGCGCGCCGCCCTACACCGGACGCTTCCGGGACGGCTTCGGGAACCGCATGACGGTCCACGCGGTCTCGAACCCCGAGGTCACCGGGCGCGAACCCGCCAGGCTCCACGACCACGCACCGGGCTACGGCATCGTGCGCTTCCGTCGGCGCGACGGGCAGACCGTGGTGGAGTGCTGGCCGCGGGGCGTGGATCCACGGAGCCCCGACGCACAGCAGTACCCGGGCTGGCCCGTCGAGATCCGACAGGTGGAGAACTACGGCCGCAAGCCCGTGGCCTACCTGGGCGACGTGGAGGTGAAGGGCCTCGAGCAGCCGGTCGTCCAGGTCCTCCACGAGGAGACCGGCGAGACGGTGTACACGGTCCGCATGCGGACCCCGACCCTGAGCCTGCCCGTCTACGCGCTCGGGCGGTACACGGTCCGCGTCGGCGACCCGGACACCACGAGCCGCTGGAAGACCGTGACGCGCGTCGCGAGGGCCGCCGGCCCCCGCAACCCGATCGAAGAGACGATCGTCATCGACTTCGACTAGGCCCGAGCTAGCGCTTGTTGTCGCGCTTGGCCTGCTGGCGCTTCCCCCGCGCAGACACGTGGGTCCGCGTGCGGGTTCGGCCCGCACGATCCAGCTTGCTGCGCTTCGCCGCATCCGTGGTCTTCTTCGATGTCGGGCCGACCCCACGCTTCGTCGGCTTCTTCCGCTTCGTGGACCCCGACTTCTGCGCGGGCTTCCCGAACCAGGCGCTCTGCATCGGCTTCTCGGCCGCAGCCGGCTGCTTGCGAGCGGCAGACTTCTTCTTCGCCGCGGGCTTCTTCTTCGCTGCTGCCTTCTTGGCCGGCGTGCCCTGCTTCTTGCGAGCGGCAGACTTCTTCTTCGCCGCGGGCTTCTTCTTCGCCGCAGGCCTCTTCTTCGCTGCTGCCTTCTTCGCCGGCGTGCCGCGCTTCTCGCGGACCACCTTCTTGCGGCCCGGGGCCGGGGTCGACTGCTTCGGGGCGCTGGCGGCCTTCTGCGCTTCGCTCAGGCCCGCCTGCAACCGCCCGAGGACCTCGTCGAACATCTGGGCCTTGAGGTGGGTCCGGTCTCCCTCCTTGCCACCCCGGGCCTGCCTCTTCGCCTGCTGACGGTATTTGTCGCGCAGGTTGCGCGCGCGGCCAATGTCGCGCTTGAGCGCGGCTACCGAGAGCGTCTCGAGCTTCTTGGGCAAGCTGGCCCGGAAGAGCGTGAACTCGGGCTTCGTCGCGAGCACGCGAGCCTTCTGGATGCTGATCGCCATGGGGTGCTCCTCTGCCGGGACACGGCATTCCGGCGCAGGAAACCCTATGCCACGGAGAGGGTAGGGAGACGAGTGTGGGACCGCACGGGCGCCGCACCCGGCCCCCACTGCGTGAACGGTCTCCGACGCAGCGGGCCGATGGGCGACTGGTTGCCCCACGGATAGCGTCGCGCGTGCCGGTGCCGCCCCGCGGCTTCATGCAGGTCGGCCAGTCCGATCAGCGCCTCGGCGTCGGCAGGGTCGGCGACGAGGCTCGTCAGGTGTGCGACGCGCTGCGCGGCCGGTTCCCCGCGTGCGAAGGCGGTTCCGCCGATGACAAGGGGCAGCAGCAGACCCGAGCTCGCACGTCGCACGACGACCTCCGTGATCCCCTCTGGGAACGCCGGCGCATCGCGGTAGCACGAGGGATTGGACGGGTTGGGGTCAGGTCATGGTCTGCTGACTGGCATGCAAGAAGGAGCGGCCACCCCTCGCAGCCTCGGCCTGTTCGGCGCCACGGGCATCGGCGTGGGGGCGATCGTGGGCGGGGGGATCCTCGCCCTGGCCGGCGTCGCGTTCGCCGCGACGGGGCCCGCGGCCCTCGTCGCCTTCGCGCTGAACGGCGCGATCGCAGTGCTCACGGCGCTCAGCTTCGCCGAGATCTCCGCCGCATTCCCCCAGTCGGGAGGCACCTACAACTTCGCCAAGCGGTTCCTCAGCGTGCGCGTGGCCTTCGGGGTCGGGTGGGTGGCGTG
>JAHEIK010000508.1 GCA_024639415.1 Planctomycetota bacterium | reverse complement strand
CCGGGGTCGTCGCCGTCGCTCGCCCATTGCGCGAGATCGCCGCGGCCGCTGAGTGCGCCGCTGGCGGGATCCATGACGGAGGGCCGCCACCCCGAGAGCCGCAGCTTCGCGCGCCCCTCGCGGTCGCGTGCGATGCCGAGCACGTCACGCCACTCGGGCGGATCCGCCGGCGTCGGCTCGCCGCGCTGCCAGCGGAGATCCCCGCTGCCCTGGGCCAGGCAGAGCAGGCGTGGTGAGTCCAGCGGCGCCAGGATCCACGCATCGCCCCACGCCAGAGGCGCGTTGCGCACGTTCTGTCCCTCGTTGGCCGCCACCGTGACGTTGAGCAGGTAGCGCGGCAGGGCCCGCACCCAGCGTACGTCTCCCGAGCCAGCGTCGACGCCGGCTGCGAAGCCGGCGTGGGGCACGGCGCACACCTCCCCAGCCGCGAAGCCGGGTCGGGCCCCGAAGGGCACGCTCTGCGCGTAGCGGCTCGTGAAGCGATCGCGGTCCAGGGATTGGTCGTCACCGCGACCGCTCTCGCCGGCGGCCAGCGGCGTGACCCAGCGCGCCTTGCCCGTCGCGAGATCCAAGCACGCGAGGAAGAACGTCGTCGCCCCCGTGCGGCGCGCGAAGACGCAGTAGACGTCGTTGCCCACGACGAGGGGCGGCGAGGAGCAACCGGTCGCACGCTGCCCGAGCACGGGATGCGTCTCATCGACCGCGCCGGTGTGCCAGCGCAGGGCACCCGTCTCGAGATCCAGACACGCTAGCCGCAGTCTGCACTCCTGCCCGAGCTGGTCCGCCTCGTGCTCCTCCTCGAGGAACAGGTAGCGACCGCTAGCAGCCGGCTCGCCGAGCACGACGAGCACGGCGTCCCCGACCGGCGTCACGCCCCGCCAGGGAATGTCGTGACCGTGGTAGCGCTCGCTCTCCGCGTGGATCGTGACAGGCCTCCGGACAGGAAAGCGCCAGCGCTCGAGACCCGTCGCAGCGTCGAGCCGGCGCACGACGCGCCCTTCGTGCAGGACGAGCGTGTCCTCCTCGCCCCAGGCCCCCGCGGAGATGCCCAACCCCGCCTGCCCGATGCCCTGATGCATGTAATGCTCGTCGCGAATGCTGCGCGACCAGAGCAGCACCGGATCCTCGAGTTCGGCGAGGGCCGGCCCCGGCGGAGCGACCGCGTTGCCCTCGGCCTGTACCGCACGCGTGCGAGCCGCCACGATGCGCTCCGCCAACGTCGTGCCGGCACCCGCCACGCTCACGCGAATCTCCCGCAGGTCGTGCGCGTACGCGCCCAGGGCGGCGAGGGCCCCGGCGTCGTCCAGCTCCGCGAGTGCGTCGGCCAGGCGCACGGCCACGCCGGCACGTGCGGTCTGCGTTGCATCGGGATTGAGCGCGAGCCAGCTCTCGAGCCTCCGCGCAGCACGCGTGGGCCGCCCTCGCTCGAGATCGCGTTCTGCGAGCAGCAACAGGGCCGCTGAGCCCTGCCTGCTGATGCCGAAGTCCGAGGCCAGCCGCTCGAGCGCTCCCTCGTCGCCACGCTCGGCTTCCGTGGCGAGCGCGGTGATCCGAGCAGCCCAGCGCTCCGCCGCGCGAGTGCGCAACGCCCTCGGCAAGCGCGCCAGCGCCTCCCCCACCGCGCGCCGCGCGGGCCAGCACAAGGCGCCGTTCGTGCGCCCGTAGCGCCGGGCGCCGAAGAACTTCAGGGGCAGGAGCGTGTCCCCGTGGCGCTCGGCAAGCTCGACCAAGCGCGCGAACGCCGTCTCCGTGTCGTCTGCCGTGAGCGCCGCTGCGGCCTCGCGCGCGATGCGGGTGCCCTCACCCTCGGGGTCGGTGACCACCGTCCCCAGCAGCACCTCATCGCGCGCGACCGGAGGCGGCGCGGGGCCCTCGTCCTCGGCCTGGACGAGCGCACCGAGCATGCAGACCCCAGGCAGCAAGGCCAGCAGGAAGGCGAGGAGGGGCACACGGCGCACGGGCTGATTGTAGAGGGGCATCTACCGGCCGAGCACGGCCCGGGCCGCCTCCCGGATCTGGACGTTGCTCAGCCGGTCGAGCTGGGTGAGGACGCGCTTGCTGCGGTCGATCTGCGGGTACCGATCCGGCCGCTGGAGGATGTGCAGGACGAGCGCCTGCAGGCCGTCCCGGTAGCCCCCGTCGTGCACTTCCGGGTTGCGGTCCGCGATCGGAAGACCGAGGAGCATCTCGGCCAGCGCCAGGTCCGGGTCGGGAGCATCCACACAGGCGCCGAGCTGGGCGCGCATCTCCAGCTCCATCTGGACCTGGTCGAAGTCGAGTCCCCCGCGCGCGAGCAGCGCGATCGTGTTCGGCAGCTTCGGCACGACGGGCAGGTGCCGATCGATGTCGACCACGTGGCCGAACTCGTGGGCCACGAGGGTGCCGTAGCTGCCCCACGGATCGTCCGGCTTGCGCCGGACGTAGCGCGCTACGAGCCGGGCGGCCGTGCAGCCCGGCTCGGTCACGGCCGCGGGCCCGTCGAGGGTGTCCGCCGGCAGCGCGCGTGAGCGGTCGACCTGTGCGAGAAAGCCCGGGTCGCCGAAGAGCGTACGCCTGAGTTCGTACTCGGTGCGGCGCGCGGAGTCCGCGTCGATCCAGATGCCGTCGGCCAGGCAGGCGCCGCCGAGCATGCCGCCCTGCGAAGCGAGGTTGCTCCGCAGCGTGCGGTCGTAGCCGATCGCCACGTCGTGCCGGTACGTCTGGCCGACACTGGTGATCGGGCGCGCTCTGCTCAGCGACGCCAGGGAGAGCACGATCGCCTCGACGGGGACATCGCCCTGACGGCCGAAGAGCAGGAAGCGCCCGTAGCGCCGGAAATGGGCGACAACGGGACTGGTCGTCTCGGTGCTGTGGTCCAGCCAGGATCCGAGCAGGGGCAGGGAGCGCAGCCCGCGTCCGGGATCATCGAAGGCCGCCCGCTCCTGCGGCACGAGGTGCCGCCGCGCCAGAGTGCGCAAGACGTCCAGACCGGCCTCGAAGGTCGGGGCCTCCTCCTTGCGCTTGCCGGCGTTGTAGCCCGCCTCGATCCAAGCACGCAGCCCGGCCTCGAGGGCGAGGTGCCCGCCCACGCGCTTGCGCAGCGACTGCGCCTCCAGCCCCGGCAGGGTGTCGAGTACGGCCGTGGCCTCATCGAGCCCCCCCACCCCGACGAGGGCTCGATGAGGCCACGGCCGTACTCGACA
>JAHEIK010000103.1 GCA_024639415.1 Planctomycetota bacterium | reverse complement strand
CGTTCGAGCGCGTGGAGGACGAGGCCGTCCACTGGCTCGGCGACGTGCCCGCGGCGCTCTCGTTTCGCTGGGACAAGCTGCTGGCCACCGCGCGCCTCGCCGACGCCGAGGGCGGCGTGGCGGCACGCTTCGTGGCGGAAGACGCCGAGGCGGAGAAGCCCGTCTCACAGACGCTGCGCCTGCAGCGCACGCTGAGCGGCCGCACCCCTGCGTGGAAGGTCGGCGTCGAAGACGGGACGCTCCCGACGGGGCTCGTGGTGGACGTCGGCGAGGAGACGCGGACGTCCCCCGAGGTCGGCGAGACCGAGATCCGCGTGACGTTCACGGCTCGCGCGGCGGCGCCCCTCGAGGCCCAGGGCGTGATCACGCTGACCGCCGACGGCATGCCCGACGTGCTGCGCCTGCCCTACAGCATCCGCGTCGTGCCCGGCAAGGCGACGTGGGTGTGCGAGCCCGCCCCAGCGGCTCTGCCACCTGCCGCAGCGGACGCACCTACGACGATCCTCTTGCGCGCAGAGAATGCGAACGTGCCGCCGAGCCTGCCGTTGGTCGCAACGTGCGACGGCGGCCAAGAAGGCTGGCTGCGTGCGCACGTGCGTGCGCCCTCCGGCGCCGTCTCGACGTGGCGCTTGGGCAAGACGATCTTCTTGCCGGTCGGGACGCGCCACGAGCTGACGTTCTTCCTCGAAGAGGGAGCGCCCGCCGATCTCGACTGGCCCTGCGTCGTCAGGCTGTCCGTGAAGGAGATTCCGGGCGTGACCTTCGACGGCGAGCCCGCCGGCGTGTCGGTGCGCCGTCGCAAGCCGCGCCTCATCCTGCAGCATCCGCTTCCGGAGCACCGCGTCATCGGCCCGACGTTGATCGCCGACGCCCCCCCCGTCCTGACGCTCGACGCCGACGGCGGCGACGGGGAGTGGCTGATGGCACTGCGGGAAGTGACGCCGGTCGTGCGCGTCGGCGGCGACGCACCCGTGGGCTGGCAGGCCCTCCCCCGCGGCCCGGGCATCTGGCACCTCGTCCCCGCCGGCCGCTGGGACGGGGCCGAGCAAGGCATCTTCGCAGACAAGACCTTCGAGCTCGACCTGGGCTTCGCGTGGGAGGCGGGTGGCGTTCCGGAGCCTGCGCGCGTGCCGGTGCGCATTCCCGCGCGCTGGGGCAGGAAGGGCTTCCTGTTCCTCGGGCTGGCGGGCCTCGCCATGATCCTGGCGCTGACGGTCATGGGCTGGATGCGTACGCCTCCGGTCAAGGGCACGTTGCTCTATACGGTGGACGGACTGGCGGGCACCGTCGGTCGACTGGACCTCACCCCGGTCAAGCGACGCACGCAGGCGCTCACGAGCGATCCCAAGGGCCGGCTGCAGGTAGCAGGCGAGGGTGAGCTCGTGGCCAAGGTGCGCCCCACGCGCGTCGGCGGCATGCTCGAGTACATCGACGCCGAGGGCACCCGCGAGCGGCGCCTGCTGGTGGACGGCCTCTCCCTGCGTCTCGGACGCCATCTCCTGCGCTACGTCTCGGGCCGCGCGCAGGACCTTGCCGACGCGGCCGCCCCCACGGAGGTGCCGGACCTGCTGGGCCCCGAGTACGACCTCGAGTCGGGACGCATCGACGCGCTCGACGACGAGCCTTCGGCGTAGCGGGATGGGCAGGGGGCCGGTCCTGATGCCGCCCGCCGCCCCCAAGAATCGTCCCGCAACCATCAGGCCGGAGGTGCTACCCGCTCGGACAGGCGTAGGATCCGACCATGGCTAGCCAGCCCCTACCCCGCGTGATCCAAGGTGGCATGGGTGCCGGCGTGTCGGGCTGGAGCCTGGCCAACGCCGTCTCGAAGGCGGGGCAGCTCGGCGTGGTCGCCGGCACGGGCATCGATCTCATCCTCGCCCGGCGTCTGCAGCTGGGTGATCCGGGCGGACACATGCGCCGCGCGCTGGCCAACCTGCCTCTGCCGGGTGTGGCCCAGCGCGTCCTCGAGCGCTACTTCGTTCCCGGCGGCAAGGCGCCCGACGCACGCTTCAAGCCGAAGCCCCTGCCCTCGCTGAAGCCGCCGCGGCATCTCACCGAGCTGGTCGTCGCCAGCAACTTCGCCGAGGTATTCCTCGCACGCGAAGGCCACGACAACCCGGTGGGCATCAACTTCCTCGAGAAGATCCAGCTGCCTACGCTCCCGTCGATCTTCGGCGCGATGCTGGCCGGTGTCGGCTTCGTGCTGATGGGCGCGGGCATCCCGACGGCCATCCCCGGCATCCTCGACGATCTGGCCGAAGGCAAGCCCGTCGAACTGCGCATCGACGCACAAGGCGCGGCTCCCGGTCAGAAGTTCTACTCACGCTTCGACCCGAGCAGCTTCTACGAAGGCGAGGCGCCGCCGCTCGCACGCCCTCGCTTCCTGTCGATCATCTCCTCCTCCGCCATGGCCAAGATCATGGTGAAGAAGTCGAGCGGCACGGTCGACGGGTTCATCGTCGAGGGGCACACGGCCGGCGGCCACAACGCACCGCCGCGCAGGCGGAACGGATTGAGCGCCAGCGGCGAGCCCATCTACGGGGACCGCGACGTCCCGGATCTCGAGGCCATCGCCGCGCTCGGCTTGCCCTTCTGGCTCGCTGGAGACTACGCCGGCCCACGCCGCCTGCAGCAGGCGCTGGATGCAGGCGCGGCGGGAGTCCAGGTCGGCACGGCCTTCGCGCACTGCGCGGAGTCGGGCATCGCCGCGGAGCTCAAGGCGCGCGTCCTCGCGCAGAGCCGCGCGGGCACGGCGCACGTGCACACCGACGCGCTCGCGTCCCCGACCGGCTTCCCGTTCAAGGTGGTGCAGCTCGACGACACGATGTCGGAGGAAGAGCCGTACAAGGTGCGCCAGCGTGTGTGCGACCTCGGCTACCTGCGGCACGCCTACGTGAAGGAAGACGGCGAGCTCGGCTGGCGCTGCCCCGCCGAGCCGCTGGCGGAATACCTGCGCAAGGGCGGCGCGGTCGAAGACACCGTCGGACGCAAGTGCGTCTGCAACGGGCTCATGGCCAACATCGAGCTGGGCCAGATCCAGAAGGACGGCTACCGCGAGCTGCCCATGGTCACGTCCGGCGACGACGCCGCCGGCGTCGCGCGCTTCCTACGCAACGGCGCCGAGACCTACGACGCAGCCGACGTACTTGCCCACCTGCTCAGCTAGGCCCGCCTTCTCAGCCAGGCCCGTCGAGGCCAAGCCCCTCGCCCTCGGGACCGGGCTCTTCGGAGACGACGGGGGGAACGCCCGCCGCTCGCTCGGCGGCGCGCTTGTCGGCCAGCTCGATGGCCATCTCGACGGCCTCCTCGGGCGAGCGCGCGGCCGGTAGATAGCGGTCGAACAGCGCGTTGCGGTCGAGCTTCCACGTGCCCAGCCCGACGACCGGGATGCCGTGCTTGAGCGCGATGGCGATCTCGCTGAGCGTGCCCAGGCGACCCGCGATCGCGATGGCCGCCTCGCCTGACGTGGCGACGAGGACGTTGCGTGCATCCCCCATCCCACTCGGGATGACGTAGTCGACGTACGGGTTGGCGTCGTGGCGGTTGTACGTGCGCAGGATGCCGACGGTGGAGCCACCGCCCTCCTTCGCGCCCATGCAGGCCGCCTCCATGACGCCGAACAGCCCGCCGCACACGAGGGTGCAGCCGCGCTCGGCGAGCAGGCGGCCGACCTCGGCAGCCTGGTTGTACTCCTTGCGGCTCGGGTGGCCGGGTCCGAAGACGGAGATCATGCGCTCCATGCCCGGATCATCGGTGAGAGGACCGACGCGATGCAAGCCGCGGTTCAACCGACCGTGGGGACGGCCTCCGGACGCCGCTGGGGCTCGACCGGAGCGCCGGGCGTAGGCGTCCACGCGCCGCACAGCGAGGCGCAGAGCAGCAGCAGCACGACGTCGGCCGCCGCGTAGGCGTAGACCGTGTAGGCGTGAGTCATCCACCAGGCGTTGCGCCACCAGGCCCACAGCGCCACGGCGATCGCGGCGCCCCGGGCACCGAAGGAAACCGCCAGATCTCCCAGGACGCAGCGCAGGGCCCCGGAGGACGAGCCGTGCGTGCGCTCCACCGCCCGGGCCAGGGCCGCCAGGATGAGAACCCAGGGCAGCGCCATGCGGAGCGCCACCTGGATGCCCGCGACGATGACCTGCCAGGTGATCACGGCACCGCCTGCGGCGTCGAGCGCCTGGGCATCGCCGCCGCCGAGCCCCGCGAACGCCTGGCCCACGTCCAAGGTCGAGAAGCTCTCCTCGAAGCCCATCGCGTGGAAGATCGCCGTCCGCAGCGCGAGGATGCCCACGGCCAGCCAGGCGAGTTGCACACGCCCGGACGGGACGCGCGCGCGTGCGGCCAGCGCCGCCCCGACGGCCGTGAGCGCGAACACCGTGAACTCCGCGTCCATCACGGACAGCCGGCGCGCCAGGGCGACCGCCGCGAGCAGGCGCACCAGCAGCCGGCCGTCGGCCGTGCCGCGGAAGAGGGTCACCACCATGGCGGCGAGCCCCAAGAAGTTGACGCACATCACGATGACCGTCGAGAGCAGCAGCGCCCCCTGCCCGGTCACGGGATCCCCGAA
Source organism: Planctomycetota bacterium (assembly GCA_024639415.1). Lineage (GTDB taxonomy): Bacteria > Planctomycetota > PLA2 > PLA2 > JAEUHO01 > JAHEIK01. The sequence continues at coordinate 5,715 of JAHEIK010000103.1, read as the reverse complement.
GAACTCGATGCCGTCCATCCAGCCGTAGCGGGCGTCGAGGCGCAGGAAGAACGCGAGAGCGAGCGCCGCCCCGGCGAGGAGCACCCCCAGGCGATCCTCGCGCCGCGGCAGCGGAACCAGGCGCACCATGGCGACGACGAGTGCCGCGCCGGCTCCGAGCCACGCGAGATCGCGGATGGGCGTCTGGTTCACCCACGGATCGAGGTCCCGTCCTTCGGCCATGCGCGTCGCCACGAACAGGGCGAGGCCCACGACGCCCAGCGCCAGGCGCTCCCACAGCGGGCGCGCGCGGATGCTGCGCGAGCAGAGCATCCAGGCGACGACGGCGCAGCCGCCGATGGCGTACAGGTGGCGGATGGGCACGTGGGGATCGATGAAGGGGCGCAGGGTGAGCGTGAAGCCCACCAGCACGCCGCCGAACGCCGCGACGAGCCCCGGCGAGGCGCGCACGGTCGTGGACAGCCGCTCCCACACGCTGCGCGGGCGGAAGAACACGGCGCCGAGGACGGCCACGCAGAGCAACACGACGACGGTGCGCCCGCCCGCATCGCCCGTCGCTCCCGCGCCGGTGAAGGTCTCCTGCATCGTGATGCCGCCGCCCGTCAGCACCGGCACGGCGGCGAGGCACGCCACGGTGAGCGCCGCCCCGCGCCATGCGTCCACACCGATGACCCGCGCCGTCACGAACGCGCCGAGCACGACCAGCGCGCCGGCCACCGGGGCCGAGACGTTCACGACGCGGTCCAGTTGGTTCATGGCGAGGAAGAACGCGATCGTCAGCACGGCGAAGGTGATCGTCGCCGCCTTGGCCCCCGCTCCGGGACGATCCGCCAGCACCCCGGGACGCGAGCTGAGTGCGACGAGCGCGATCAGCCACAGGGCCGCCACGATGAGCGCCAGCGTCGCGTGGCCGGTCGAGTTGGGCTTGAGGAAGCGATTCACCTCGCCGGCCATCTGCTCGATGGTGCGCTCGGCGCGCTTGCGCTCGATCACGTCGACGGCGTCGCCGTAGAGGTTGCGCGCCACGAGCAGCCGCGACTCGAGGTAGGCGGAGAGCGCGGCGTCCTCGGCAGCGCGCGGGAGATCGAGCAGACGCGGATCGGGCGGCGCGTCGGCCAGCGGCGGCTGCGGCAGGCCGAGGAGGGCACAGACGCTGGGCGCGAGGGCGCATTGATCGACCTGTGCGCTGGCGCCACGGCTCGGAAGGTGGGCGCGCGCCACGCCGGGGCCCACGAGGGCGAACGGGGCGCGCTTCGCCGACGCCTCGCCACCACCGTGCGTGCCCATGCTGGACACGCCGTGGTCGGACGCGACGAGCACCGTGCCCTCCGGATGGCGGGCGAGGAAGGCCTCGACGACCTGCTGGATCTGCCCATCGATGACGCGGCAGGCCTCCCAGTACTCGCGGCCGAGAGCGCCGTACTTGTGGCCGGCGTGGTCGGGCTTCGTCAGGTGCAGGGTGATGCAGTCCGCACCGGCCGCGATGCGCTCGATGATGTGCGGCACGGCCTTGGCGTCGCACTGGCCCTGGTCGGTCGGCCCCTGGTCGGGGAACTGCAGCACGTCGCGCGCGGCGTAGTGGTTGCGGCAGAACTGGAACGCCGCCGCATCGCCGCCGTGGGCCGTGTGCGCGCCGCGGTCGTGCAGGTAGCCGATGATGCTGCCCTTGACCGGCCGCGCGTTGAAGTTGCGAAAGCCCGTCAGCAGATCGGGCCGGCGGCCCGTGAGCAGCGCGCGCACGCACGGCGCCGTCAGGGTCGGCTCGCCGGCGATCGCGGTGCCCCACGCCCCGCGCTTGGCGAAGGACTGCAGGTACGGCATGGCGGGATCGTCGGTGGCCCAGGCACCCGTCTCGCGCAGGCCGTCGATGATGATGAGGCAGAAGGGCCGCGCCTCGTCCGTGGTGGCGCCGATCTCGGGCAGATCCCGCGGCGCGGGCACGTGCAGCCACGCCTCGATCGCCAGACGCCCCACCCCCACCAGGCCGAGCAGCGTCAGCGCGTAGACGAGGAGCACGCGCGCGGTCGCGTGGTGCGCCGCACCCGGGTTCACGTCAGGCCGCCCTTCTCGAGGTAGCGCAGCGCCAGGAAGGTCAGCCCGGCCGCGGTCGCGGCGCTGATCGAGTACACGCGAAACCAGTTGCGCGCCGTCACGCCGAAGAAGCCAGCCAAGCCCAGGGCCGCACCGCCCACGAGCAGGAGGTTCCAGCCGAACGCGAGCCCGCCCGCCGGCGCCCCTTGCTGCAAGGCCTGCCCGATGAAGCTGTGGGCGAACTGCAGCGTGCCGGCAAGCACGACGGCCGCCGTCCCCACGAGGATGCAGAGCACCAGCACGGGAAAGCGCGCCCGCCGGAAGCGATGGAAGAGGAAGTGCGCCGCGAGCAGGAAGGCGGCGATGGGTATGCCGTACAGGAGCAGGCGCACGAGCTCCAGCCGACGCTGGTGCCTGGCTGCGTCGAGGCCGGGATTCTCCGCGGCATCCAGCTCGGCGCTGAGCGTCTTGGCGGTGCGCACCCAGTGGATGAAGTCCGTACCCCTGAGGGCGCCCTCGCGGACCATGGTCGCGGCCAGCTTCTTGAAGTCCTCGGCGCCGGCCGGCGGCACGTCACGCTCCTTGATCGCTCCATGGATCGCGTCCTGGAACTGCTGTGCCCGCTGGGGAGCGACGTGCACCCACGGCAGGAAGAAGCTGACGCCGACGCAGAGCGCCGCTAGCGCACCGGCTACGCCGGTGACGCGCATGCGCGGGCGGACGGGCGCCTCGGCGGCGGCCTCCTGCGTGCTCGGGGCGGACTCTGCTTCTCCCATCGGAAGCGCACTCTATCCGCAGCATCGACCTAGTGTGGTGCGCCAGAAGTTCTGTGGCCTTGGGAAGTGCTGCGAGTTGGGCTGGGGGCGCTCAGGCCGCTTCGTCGTCCTCGAGTGGAAGACCACGACACGTCCTCCTCATCGGCCTTCCGCTCCCCATCCAGCCCGCCGACCGCGTTCGATCGTGCATCGTCACGCCGTCGACTGGGCTCCCGGGAACGAGCAGCGTCCTGGCTACGAACTTGTGGTTCAGGACACTAGGATGCGCCGATGTCCTCCGACGGCAGCCCCACGATCCGGATCCACGGAGCCCGGACCCACAACCTGCAGGATCTGCACCTCGAGATCCCGCGGGGCGCGTGGACCGTCGTCTGTGGCGTCTCGGGCTCCGGCAAGTCCTCGCTCGTGCTCGACACCCTGGGCGCGGAGTCGCGGCGGCGCTTCCTGGGCACCCTGCGGGGCTCGGCCACCGCGCTCGAGGGCCTGCCGCGGCCGGATGTGGACCGCATCGAGGGCCTGCCGCCCGCGGTGACCGCGGGCTTCGCCACGCGGCGAGCCGGTGTACGGGCCACCCTGGGCACCGTCACGGAAGTCACGCACGCGCTGCGAGCGCTCTTCATGCGCGCAGCCGTGCCCCACTGCGCCATGTGCGAGCGACCGGTGGACGCGGTCACACGGGAAGCTGTGACGGCCACCCTGCTCGCCGAGCCCGCCGGGACGCGCCTCGTGCTCGCCGCCCCGCGCGGCAAGGGCCCGGAGGTTCTGAGCGATGCCGTGCGCGACGGCTTCGTGCGGGCGCGCATCGACGACGGACCGGTCCAGCGCATCGAGGACATCGACACCGCGTCGGTGGCGAGCGAAGCGCGGGTCGACATCGTCATCGACCGCCTCGTCGTGAAGGACGAAGCCGCCGACCGCTTCGCGGCGTCGGTCGATCAGGCCTTCGCCCTCGGCGCTGGCCGGCTGGTGGTCCTCTGGATGGCCGCGGACGCTCCGCCGCGGGAGCAGGCGTACGCCGACCGCCCCTGGTGCGCTGCGTGCGACGTCACGTACCCGGCGCTGAGCACGGCGCTGTTCTCGTTCAACAGTCCGCTGGGTGCCTGCCCCACCTGCGAGGGCCGCGGCGGCGAGGACGGGATCTGCAGCGACTGCGATGGCACACGCCTCGCAGCCTACCCACGCGCAGCACGCCTGGACGGCGACACGCTCCCCGCGCTCGAAGCGCTCCCCGTCGGCGCGCTGCGCGAGCGCCTCGCCCAGCTGAACCTGCCCGACCCCCTCGCCGCGCTCACCCAGCCGGCCCGCGAGGACGCACTCGCGCGCCTCGGCTTCCTGGACGAGGTCGGCCTGGGCTACCTCGCTCCGGCCCGCGCCGCGGACACGCTCTCCGGCGGCGAGCGGCGGCGCGCCCGCCTCGCCTCCGCATGCGCGGCGCGCATGAGCGGCTTGCTGTATCTGCTCGACGAGCCCACGGCCGGGCTGCATCCGGCGGACCGCCCGGTGCTGCGCGCGCGGCTGCGCTCCCTCGCCGAGGAGGGCAACACGGTCGTCTGCGTCGAGCACGACCTCGAGATGCTGCGTCACGCCGACTGGATGGTGGAGCTCGGGCCGCAGGCAGGTGCCCTGGGCGGCCGCCTGCTGGCCTGCGGCCCCGCCGCGGGCCTCCTTGCCGAGGCGGCCTCGCCGACGGCCGCAGCGCTGGCGAACAGCCCGGCGGCGCCTCGCAGCGCGCCCCGCACGGACACGGACTGGGTGGATCTCGAGGGAGCCCGCCTACGCAACCTGCAGGGCATCCGCTGCCGCTTCGCCGCCCGCGGCTTGACGGCCGTCACGGGCGTCAGCGGTGCCGGCAAGAGCACGCTGGCGCTGGACGTCCTCGCTCCGGCCGCCTACGCCACCCTCGAGCGGCAGACTCTGCCGCCGGGGCTCACGGCGCTGAGCGGCATGGATGCCTTCGACCGTGTCGTGCGAGCGGGCTCCAGCGCGGCGCGCCACCCGCGGGCCACGGCGGGGAGCGTGCTGAAGGTGCTGACGCCGCTCCGTACGCTCTTCGCACAGACGCTCGAGGCGCGCGCGCGGGGCTGGGCGGCGGCCTGGTTCTCGACGCACGTCGACGGCGGCCGCTGCAGCGCGTGCAAGGGCACGGGGCGTCGCACGGTCATCCTGCGCGACCTGCCCGAGCACCGGGTGCCGTGTGACGTCTGCGGGGGCTCGCGCTTCCGGGCGGACGTCGAGCGCGTGCGGGTGAAGGGCTACTCGATGGCCGACGTGCTGCGCCTCACGGTCGAGGAAGGCGCAGCCATCTTCCGCGACCTGCCGCGTGTGCGCGGCCCGCTGCAGGCGGCGACGAACGTAGGGCTCGGCTACGTCGCCCTCGGCGAGTCGACCTCGCGCCTCTCCGGCGGGGAGGCCCTGCGCCTCAGGCTCGCCGCGGCGCTCGGTCGCGGGGGACGCACGCGCACGCTCTACGTGCTCGACGAGCCCTGCGCCGGCCTGCATCCGACGGACGTCGCCCACCTGGTCGGCGTGCTCGTGCGACTGACGGAGGACGGCAACGCCGTGGTCGCCGTCGAGCACCACACCGACCTCATTCGCGAAGCCGATCACGTCATCGAGCTCGGCCCCGGCCCCGGGGCCGCAGGCGGGCGTGTCGTCTACGAGGGACCGCCTGCCGCCCTGGCGGCCTGCCCTGGCGCGGCGACCGCTCCGTTCCTCTGAGCCGCCGTCTCCGCGAGCAGCCAGCCGGCGGCACGTGTGGCGACGTGCGGCGTCTCGAGCTGCCTGCGCATCTCGGCTAGGTCTGCGCGCACGGCCGTCCACACGGCCTCGGTTCCCGCCGTGTCCACGAACTCCCGCGCGATGGCCTCGCCGACGTTCGGCGCCCAGGAGAGCCGCTCGTGCACGACCT
>JAHEIK010000102.1:4560-10307 GCA_024639415.1 Planctomycetota bacterium | reverse complement strand
TTGGGCTGGGCGCGGACGTGCGCCTGGGCCTGACGCAGCGCTTCCGCGGCGGGGATACCCTTGCCGGCTGGTGGTGACCACAGTTCGTAGAACTTGACCATCAGTGCTCGCGTGGCGTCGTCGTCAACGCGCCACAGGGAGCACAGGACACGCGGCGCACCCGCGAACATGAACGCGCGCGCCAAGCCCACGACGCCTTCGATGTCGTACACCTCGCCCCGGGCCGAGTCGCAGGCAGACAACACGACGAGATCTGCCGGTACGCGCATCTGGAGCAGGTCCAGCGCCGTGAGGACTCCGTCCGAGTCCGCTTCGACCGTCAGCGCCAGTGCGGAAGCCATCGGCGCGTCCTGGCGCAGCAGGCCGTGGCAAGCCAGGTGCACCGCACGCCAGCGCTTCCGCGCCGCAAGGGCCTTGGTGAAGCCTGCGACCGTCGCCTCCGCGCCGAGCAGCTTGACATCGGCGATCGCCTCGACCTCCGTGCGCGTCGCAGGCAGCGGTGTCAGGGAGCGTGGGTCCATACCGCCGGGGCGGCGTGGCCTGCTCGCGTCACGTAGGCGATAGTCCGGATCGCCCACGCCGAGGATGCCTGAGCCGCGCGCGCTGCGATCGCGATGCAGCAGGCCGTAGGTCGTGCCGGAGGGCACGTAGACGATTTCGTGTTGGGGAAGCAGCAGGGTCAGCGGAATCAGGCCCAGGGAGCCCATGGGCGAGACGAGGACGCGTCTCACCCGGGCGGGCAGCGCGAGCGGCGTGATCAGGCGCCCGCGCAGTGCAGCCACCGCTTCGGCGGTGGGGACCTCCGTGTCGTCGAAGCGCAGCTCCTTCAGGGCGCGCTCGAGGCTGCGCCGGAAGCCAAGCTCCACGAGACGAGCCTCGGTCGGCGTCGCTACCAACGCAAGCACGCGCCGCGGCAGCAGGGCGAACAGCACGAGTGCCTCATCGGCCTTCAGTCGCGCTTGCAGGGTCTCGAGCGTGTCGGGCTGCGGGCACACCAGGTTGGCCGCCTCCCGCGCTTCCTCCCGAATGCGCCCAATGACGCGCGCCAGTTCCAAGCGGATCTCGCGCAGCTGCGAGTGACGTCGCCGCACCACGGGTAGGCGGCCTTGGGCATAGGCTCGTCGGTAGCCCGCCAGTGCGGTCGCCTCCATCGCGCGCACCCGTGACTCCTCCGTCCGCAGCGCGTCGGGCACAACGTGCGCCCAGAGCGCGTCCCGGCCGCCGAGTGCGCTGAGCAGCATGCCTGCGCGTCCCGCCTCGAGGAACCACGCGGCGTCATGCACGCTTCCGAGGCGTCCTGAGGCCTCGACCCCGATCTCGAAGAGCCCGCGCCAGAGTTCGCCGGCGCGCGACCCTTCGAACTCCGAGAGCCGCGTGTACACGAGCGCGGCCTCACGCACGGCTCGGCGCGCGTCCTGGACCGAGCGAGCCGCGTCGCCGCGTCGCAGCCACGTCTCGGAACGCGACCACAGGGCACGCGCGAGCGCCTCGTACGAGCCGGTCTGACCGGCGATCTCCACGGCGCGCCGGTCCACCTCCAGCGCCCCATCCAGTGTCCCCATCGCGCGGTGCAGTGCGGCGAGCTCGACCAGCGAGGCTGTGACCTGCAACGGATCGCCTGTGTCCTCCGCCGCGCTGAGGGCCTGCTCGTGCCGCGCCAGGGAACTCCCCAGCTCACCTTGCACCAGATGCAGCGAACCGAGGCGGCGCAGGATCGAGGCACACGCCTCGCGGTCGCAGCCGTCGGGGATGCAGCCGAGTGCCCGCTCGAGCAGGAGGATCGAGTCGCTCGCAGCGTCGCCTTCCGCAGCTCGCGTCGCGGCGCGGCGCGCGCTGCGCTCCAGGGAGGCGACGTCCCCGATCTCCTCCGCGATGGAGAACGACGAGGCGAAGCAGCGCTCGGCGCGCTCGGCGTCGCGCAGCACCGTGTACAGCTCGCCCAACTGCGCCAGGACGGCGGCTTCTCCGCGTCGGTTGCGCAGGCTGGCCATCAGGGTGCGTGCTTCCTCCAAGCAGGCCAGCGCGCGCGTGTACTCGCCGCGTCGGATGCACAGGCCGCCGAGACCGCTCAGGGCCACGGCCATGCCGGGCTTGTCGCGCAGGCGGCGCAGGATGACACAGGCCCGGTCGTGCGTCTTGGAGGCACCCTCCAGATCGCCAACCCGGCGGTACGCCAGGCCGAGGTCGATCAGCGTATGCGCCAGCCGGGTGTGGTCCTTCGCCGCATCCAAGCGTCGCACCGCGTCCTCGAGCGAGGCAATCGCTTGAGTGAGGTCGCCCGCATCGTGGTGCAGGCGTCCGATCCGCGACACGATGCGCGCTTCCCCCGCGGCGTCGCCCGCTCGCTGTGCCGAGGCACGCGAGTGCTGCAGACTCTCCAGGGCCTGCAGCGTGTCACCGCGGCTCTCGTGGGCGAACCCCAGGCGTAGGTAGGCCTGCGCGACACCTGCTTCGTTTGCGCGTTCGCGCTCCAGCACGATCAACTTGTCGAGCACCGCAACCGCGTCTGACCAGCGCTCGGCTGCGACGTGGCTCAACCCCGCTCGGGACAATGCGCGCGCTGCCAGCGCCAGCCAGCCGAGGCGGTGCGCACCTGCTGCGACCCGCTCGAAGGTCTGAGCTGCAGCGAGCTCACGACCCAGCGCAGCGAGCGCGAGACCGCGGCGGTGCAGGAGGCGCAGACCGACGACGTGCTGCACGGCGCGCTCCGGCGGCGGCAGGATGGCCAGCACCTTCTTCCACGCCGCCTGCTCCAGCAGTGGCGCTGACGCTGCAAGTCGCGCGTAGGCCCGCGCAGGTGCCGGCGCAGCGATGCCGCGTGTCACGTACGCCGCCAAGCGGTGCGTGTCAGGCCTGCCCGCGGCACGCGCGAACGCGAGGGCCGCGGCCCCGTTTCCGCGCTCGAGCAGGCTGTCTGCGACAAGCCAGGGATCTGGATCATCGCGGCGGGCGAGGCGCTCGAGCGCTCCGCGGTCCTCGCTCGTGTGGGCCCGCGCGACCGCGTCCGCAGTCGCGCATGGGTCGTCGGCGAGCGCTGCGCCGGCCACCCAGGGCAGCAGCAGGGCCACCACGAGGAGACGGATCACGCCGTCTTGCGCGCAAACGCCAGGCCAACGCGTCGGCCCACGCCATGGGGGCGTGGCAGCCCGCGTGGGCGTGAGTCCCCGATGGCTGCGGGACGAGGCGCAGGGCCTCGCGTCGGCCCCTCTAGCGCGCGCTGGTCGGCGTGCGCGCCGCGTCCTCGGGGCGCTCGAGAATGTCGTGCAGCCTGGCGATCAGGGCCTGGGGCGCGAACGGCTTCTGCAGGAAGTGCACTGTGGGCCCGGGGAGCCCCTCGCACAGGACGGCGTCGGGCTGGTCGGTGTAGCCCGAGATCAACATGATCGGCAGCTCGGGCCACTGGGCACGCGCCAGCTGGATCAGCTCCGTCCCGCTCATGCGCGGCATGACGACGTCGGTGAGGAGCAGGTCCACCCCGCCGTCCAGTTCCCGCAGCTGAGCCAGTCCTTCGCGCCCGTTGCGGGCCGTCACGACGTCGAACCCACCTGTTTCGAGCACGTCGCGAAGTAGCGTGCGCACGGCATCCTCGTCCTCGACGACGAGCACGGTCTCCGTGCTCTTGCGCGGCAGGACCGCGTCCTCAGGGGCCTCACCTGTCTCGAGGGCATCCGTCGTCGTCGGCAGGTAGATGGTGAAGGTGCTGCCGTGCCCCGGCTCCGTTCGCAGGTCGATCCGGCCGCCGCTCTGCTCGACGATGCCGTACACGGTGGAGAGGCCGAGCCCGGTTCCCTTGCCCTGGGGCTTGGTCGTGAAGAACGGCTCGAAGACCCGCTCGCACACCTCGGCCTCCATGCCGATGCCGTCGTCCTGGGCTTCGAGGACGACGTACGTGCCGGGATCGAGGTGCAGGCGCCGGCAAGCTCGCGGATCTTCGAGTACCACGTTCTGCGTTCGGATGTGCATCGTGCCGCCCGAGGGCATCGCATCGCGCGCGTTGACCACCAGGTTGAGCAACACCTGCTCGAGTTGCGCCCCATCGGCACGGATGTGGCCGAGCTGCGGCCCAAGCTCGACCCGGAAGTCCACGTCCTCGCCGATCACGCGCCGGAGCAGGCGCTCCATCTCCCGCACGACGGCGTTCAGGTCCAGCACCTTGGGGCTGAGCACCTGCCGCCGGCTGAACGCGAGCAACTGCGACGTCAGCTGCCCCCCGCGTGTCGCGGCCCCCCGGATCTCCTCGAGATGCCCGCGCACGGGACCCGCGTCGGGCACGTGCCGATCGCACAGCTCCGTATAGCCGAGAATCGCCGTCAGCAAGTTGTTGAAGTCGTGTGCGACACCGCCGGCGAGGCGCCCGATCGATTCCATGCGCTGCGCGCGGTGCAGTGACTCCTCGAGCTCCCGCCGCACCGTGACGTCCCGCAGAATCCCACGATAGGACGCGATCTCCCCGGAGTCGTCACGCTCGGCGGTGGCGCTGATCTGCACGGTGAGGATCCGGCCGTCCCGACGCGTCACGGAGACATCCATGTCGCGAACGAAGCCGTCCTGGGCCATCGCCGCGCGGAACTCGGCGCGTTCCTGGACGCTCACGTAGAGGTCCTGCGGGATGTCGAGCGAGAGCATCTCCTCTTTGCTTTCGTAGCCGAAGAGCTCGATGCCGGCCGGGTTGATGTCCAAGAGCCTGCCGCTCGGCGTGCTGATGTAGATGGCGTCGCGCGAGCCTTCGAAGAGCCTCCTGTACTTCGCCTCGGATGCCCGGATGGCCTCCTCGGCCTGGCGTCGTTCGGCGATTTCGCGCTCGAGTTCGGCCGTGCGGTCGCGGACCGCGTGCTCCAACTGCCTCTGGTCGCGGCGCAGCTCGGCATTGGCGCCCAGAAGCTCCTGGGACGTCAGCTCGAGCGAGCGCTCGAGGAGCTGGCGATCGTGATCGGACTGATCGTAGGCGTCGCCGATGGCCTCGATGAGCGCCCGCAACTCATCGGGGATCTGCTCCATCGTGAGCCCACAACGCTTCAGCTGGCGGAGGAGCAGCTTATGCATCGTCGCGCTCCGCCAAGGTGGTGATCGTCATGGTCTGGTTGTGCAGCTCGCAGCGGGCGTTGGGCGTGAAGGGGGAGATCTCCCCGTACGAGTAGAAACCCGTGAGGGCCGGGCGCGAACCCAGGACCTCACGGACGCTCTCGACCTCCTCCTCGATGCGCTGCTTGAGGACCATGCGCCGGCCGACACAGCTGATCAGCAGCGCCACGTCGGCGGACTCGGTCCCGATCGCGGAGGCGCTCGTACGAGCGGCGTCGGTCGCGCCGTCGATGAGGCGCTCGAAGTTCGCCTTCATGAAGCGAGCGTAGCTGCCTTCGGGCACGTCGCCTGCGAACGTCATGCTCTGGCCGTCCTCGTCGACCGCGAGGATCGTCCGCACGATCCCCGTGCCGCCGTCGGGCGTGCGCAGGCTGAGGGGGAAGAGCAGCGCGCTGGCAGGCAGGTCGCTGGCGTACTCGCCGAGGTAGCGCTTGTACAGGCCGAGGGCCGAGCGTCCGTCCAGCTCGAACAGCACGTTGCCGTCCGAGCGTGTGATGAGCCGCTCGGGCCCGAAGGGGTCCCAGCCGCCGAGCGACGCATAGCCCACTCGCAGCCCAGAGCCATACAGGCCCACCGCGGCGACCGTCTCCTCTTCGCCGGGCGTGCCGATGAACGCGCACGTGTCTCTGAAGGCCTCGCCGTTGCCCGCCAGTCCGCCGGTCACC
>JAHEIK010000102.1:0-4550 GCA_024639415.1 Planctomycetota bacterium | reverse complement strand
GCCACGGATGAGGTCGCTGCCGCTGACGGCGAGGCCCGCGGAGAACAGAAGCACGTGCGCCAGGTCCTCGGTGGCCAGTTGCCGTCCGAGTTGGCAGCCGGTCTCGAAGCTCGCGCCGGGCTCGGGACAGACGAGCGACGTACCCCGGACGATCGTGGTGTCGAAGGCGACGGCCGTGGCCACGACCGAGTCGTCGTACACGCGCACGTCTTCGATCTCTCCGGCCGTGGAGCAGCCGACTACGACCGCTTCGGGGAAGGCCCGGCGGATGTCCGCAAGCGGGTGCTCCGCACGTAGGCGCGACGTGGCACCGAACACCAGGACGAGACCGGCTCGTCGCGGAAGGTCCTTGGGCGCTTCAGGGTGCCACCCGTCGTCCGCGCTCCAGCGATGTTGATGTACTTGCATCCCCGTCCGTCGGATCCGTACGTCGCTGCAGGTTGACGAGTGTGGGTCCTGTCGCCCTTCCGTCCAGGGCCCATGGAGTGTAGCGATTCCGGCACGCCTACAACACGGCGTTGCCCCGAACTGAACACGAACGAGACTGTGTCGCGTGGCGTTAGGCGGCTCGGATGCACGGGTAGCGTGCCGATCTACGGGGCGCCGTGCTTGCGCACCACCCAGGTCGTCATGCAGCGCAGTCCCTGCACGTTCGTCGTCTTGATGGGGTCCAGCAGCGAGCCCCCGAGACTCTGCGTCAGATTGATCAGCCGGGGCTCGTCCACCAGGAAGCGGTCCGACCCGTCGGGGAGGCGGTAGCGCCCGTCGCCGAGTGCGGCGATCCGATCCTCGATGCCGATCGAGGATGCAAGGCGCGCGAAGAGCAGTCCGCCGGGGGCGAGCACGCGCCCCAACTCGGAGACCATCGCAAGAAAGGTCGCTTCGTCCGGCGCGAAGTGGAGCACGGCGTTGGAGAGGACGGCGTCGAAGGCTTCATCCGGAAACGGGAGATCCGCGATGGATCCGACGACGAGTCGCTCCGGCCCGAGCGGACGGCCCAGCCTCTCGCTCATCTGCCGGACGCACTCCATGGGCTGCGCGCTGGCGTCGAGCGCGGTGACGTCGAAGCCTTCCCGCAGCAGGTACACGAGGTTGCGTCCGCTGCCACAGCCGGCGTCGAGCACACGCATGTCTCTGCGCAGGTTGCCGCGCAGCAGTTGATCGAACAGGTAGATGTCGATGGCGCCGAACTGCTCGCGCAGGCGCGCGTGGGGATCGTCGGGTGTGCCGTGCTCTGCCATGAGGGCAGGGTACCCCGCGTGCTGTGCTAGAGATCGAGCGAGAAGCGCAGGATCAGGTGCGTCGTAACCGTCTGACCACTGCCGTCCGTCCCATCGAAGGTCAGGGTGTCGGCTTGGCCGTCACCGTTCGTCGCCGTGCTGAGGCGCACGGCGAACGCGCTGATGGAGCGGCCCGCGTTCCAGTCCTGCAGGAAGGCGGACGTCACGTCGACGTCTCTCCAGCCTGCGGCGAACGGGCTCGTGAGGGTGCCCACCTCGCCTTCCAGTGGGTGGGGGAGTTGTCCCGTGGCGAGCAGTGCGTCCGGGTGCCCCACGAGATGCGACACGACGAGCGGGCCCAGGGATTCCGGCGCACCGCTCTCCGGTGCCATCCAGATCCGCAGCGTTGCGCGGTCGATCTCCGTGTTGCTCGGCTGCAGCGACGGATCGATCGCGAAGCCGAACACACACACGCCATGGGCGTCCACGGCGGCGTCGCCCACGTAGAGCACGGCCGGCAGCGCCTCGAGCTCCGTGCCGTCGGCCGTGCACACCACGGTGCCCGACCGGTCCAAGCGGTGCTGCAGCGTGACCAGCTCGTCGTCGACGAAGCTCTCGCCGATGGACTCTGCGAGTCCGCAGCCCCCGAGCAGCCCGAGGGCCAGCAGGGGGAGCAGGACGCGCGCCAGGCGCGGCGTGGGGATGAGGCGTATGGCGTGCAGCACGGCGCTTCTCCAGCCCTTCATCCGCTCCCGGCGCCTCCATTCGACCGATGCCGCCGCGCTCCCAAGCCATCAGCGCCGGACCTTCAGATCCCGTTCATCTGGGGCGGCCCCCCGTTCTGCTCCCCGTGGTGGATCCACGCCGGTGCCGCAAAGCGCCCGGAACGTCGCCTCGTGACCGAGGCCGGCTCGCCGGCGCCCTGGATTGTCCTAGTCTGGCTGCCACGCGGTGGGGCCCGCCCAGAGACACGAGAGGTGTTGGGAACGTGGACCTTGCAGACATCCTCAGCGCCGCCTCCCGCCGCACAGCGCGCGCATTCGCTAGCCACCACCACCACGCGTGGGACGGTACGCAGGGCAGTACGCAGGATCGCGAGCGGCGCGCCGAACACTTGCGCGTCATGCTGCGTGCCATGCTCTATGCCGCCCGCGTGAAAGAGGACTTCGGCCGCCGGCAACAGGACGCGCTCTTGCGGGAGGTCGGTGACCTGTTGCCGGACGAGCGCTGCGCAATGCGTGCGGCCTTCGCAGAGCCGGTGAACGTCATGGCCTACGCCGAGTCGGTTCCCCGAGGCCTCGAGCGCGAGGTCTACACGGTGTCGATGCTCGCGCTGCGCGACGACATCTCGGCCCAGGCTGCCTACCTGCCGCGTCTTGCCGTCGGCCTGCGGCTGACGCCCGCGGCATGCCGCCGCATCCACGGCGAGCACGAGATCCCGCTCCTCACGCACTAGCCTGCGTCCTCGCAGGACGTACGGCGAGCCGTGGGAGATCGAAGCGAGCCGGAGCCACGGCGAGGCTGTGAACTGAGGCGTGCTTCCTGCACGTTGAAGTTCCCAGCCGAGCTGGGGCCATCCGCGGCGAAGAGATCGCGCGGCTCGCCCGGGCTCGTCAGTTCATGTGGTCATAGGTTTCATGCTCGTCCGAGAGCACGGTGAGCTGGACGCCCGCCTTGGCCAGGATCTTCACGCTGTCGTGATCGGCGTGATAGCGCTTGCGGCAGATGACGTGCTTGATGCCGGCGTTGACGAGCAGCTTCGTGCAGTCCAGGCACGGCGTCATGCGGATGTAGATGTCGGCGCCGTCGATCGGGCTGCCGTGCTTGGCAGCCTGTGCGATCGCGTTCGCCTCGGCGTGCGTGGTGCGGACGCAGTGCTTGTGCTGGCCGCCACGCTCGTCGTACGCGATCTTGATGAGGTGGCCGACCTCGTCGCACGTCTCGAGCCCGGCGGGGGCGCCCACGTAGCCGGTGGCGATGATGCGCTTGTCCTTGACGATGACGGCCGCGGCGCGGCCCCGATCGCAGTTGGCGCGCTCTGCCACGGTGTCCATGACCTTGAGGAAGTACTCCTGCCAGTCGGGGCGCTCGTGCGCAGGGTTCTGCCCGTAGGCCAGGCGATCCGGCGCAGGATCGGTCGTGGGCGTCTCGGTCGTGGCGCTATCGTCGCGTTCGATCATGGTTCGGTTCACTCCGTGGCGGCCGCGCCGGGGCCTTGGGCAACGGGGCCCTACGCCACGTCGCCGGCCACCAGGGTCGCCAGAAGGTCCGACACCCGGGCCTCGAACTCGGCCAGCGTGCCGTCGTTCATCAGGACGTGGTCGGCCAGGGCCATCGTGGCGTCGAGTTGCTGCGCGTTGGGATCGGCCGTGTTCTCGCGCTCCTCGAGCGCCATGAAGGCTTCCAGCGTCTCCGGCACCGACTCGCGGCCGCGTGCCGTCTCGCGCGCGAAGCGCACCTCCACGGGGGCGTCGACGCCCAGGAGGACGAAGCGGGGCAGCTCGCGCAAGGTCTCGACCTCGGTCGGGTTGCGGACGCTGACCAGGGCGACGCGGTCCGTGGTCATCATGGACTGCACGCGGCGCGCGAGGACGCCGGGGCCCTCGGCGGCGCGCAGCTCGTTGCCCAGGGCAATGAGCGCGGGGCGCGTGATGGCCTCGCCGCGGCGCTCGAGCTCGGCACGCAGGACGTCCGAGAGGCTGTAGCTCTCGAAGCCGGCCCGGGCCAGGGCCGTGGCCACGGTGTCCTTGCCTGCGCAGTTGCGGCCTGTGATCCCGATGACGAGCGTCATGCCTCGCGGCACCTCCTTGGGTAGCGACGGGACAAGGTACGTCCGGACACCCCCGCTCCGATCTGCCCCTGCCCTGGCTAGGGACGGCCCGCGTCCCGCCGGTGAGCCGGAGCGGGGGAGGTGGAGGGGTCGCGTAGGGTGGCCGCACGGGAACGGAGGAAGCCATGCAGGTCCACACGGACACCCTCGAGTTCGCCACGGAAGGCAACGACGCAGTACGCGACCTCACGGGCGAGGTCCTGCGCTGCGTCGAAGCCAGCGGCTGCACCGGCGGCACGGTGACCGTCTTCTGCCCCGGCAGCACCGGCGGCGTCACCACGATCGAGTACGAGCCCGGACTCGTGGACGACATCCAAGCCGCCGTCGAGCGGGTCTTCCCGCGCTCGCTGCGCTACCGCCACAACGAGCTCAACCACGATGACAACGGCCACAGCCACGTGCGCGCCGCGATGGTTGGGCCCTCGCTCACTGTGCCGATCGTCGCAGGGCGCCTCACGCTCGGAACCTGGCAGCAGATCGTCTTCCTCGACTTCGACTCC
>JAHEIK010000507.1 GCA_024639415.1 Planctomycetota bacterium | reverse complement strand
CTCGATGACGTTCTCACCCCATTCGACGCACGTCAGCCGCCCGGGCCCGCACATCTCCTCGAAACCGGCCGCATCCAGCTCCTCGGCCCCGGATAGACGATAGGCGTCCACGTGGTGCAGCTCGCGAATCGCACCGCAGGCGGCCGGGTAGCTGCGAGCGATCGTGAAGGTCGGGCTCACGACGGGGACCGCCGCAGGGACGCCGAGCTTGCGAGCCAGGCCGCGCACGAAGACGGTCTTGCCTGCCCCGAGGTCTCCGCGCAGCTCGATCAGCAGCTCGCCGCAGCCAGCACTCTCCAAGGCGACTGCGAGGCGACCGCCCAGGGCGAGCATGGCGTCCGTGTCGGCGGCAGTGGTCTCGAGGGTCTTCACGTCCACGATCGTATGTGCGGGAGCGCTATCCGCTCAGGTGGTCCCATCCGCCGGGCTCGAGCGGTGCCGGCTCGCCCTCCAGGTCGAGCTGGATCCCCTCCTCGGCGGGCACGATGCGGCCGATCGCCGTGAGGTGGATGTCCTCCGCCGCAAGCGCCTCGACCTGGCCCGCGTCCAACGCCTCGTGCGCTAGCAGCAGCTCGAAGTCCTCGCCATCGTGCAGCGCCCGCTCGAGCGGAGGACGCGTGGAGGCCCCCCGGGTGTCTGCGTGCAGGGGCAGCGCACTGCCGAGCACGAGCGCGCCGACGCCGGAGCTGCGACAGAGCCGCGGCAGGTCCCGGCTCAGCCCGTCGCTGAGGTCCATCATGGCGTGCGGGATGCCCTGCTCGGCGAGCACCAGCCCCTCGCGAACCCGCGGCTCGAAGGTCAGATGCCGGCCATGACCGGAGCCGCCGAGCGGTCCGGTGACGCTCAGGACGTCGCCCACGCGAGCGCCCGAGCGGGAGAGGACGCCGCCTGCACCGGGGCGCCCCAGGACCGTGACCGAGAGCACCAGGGGTCCCTCGGCACTGTTGGTGTCGCCCCCGAGACAGGGACACGCGAACTCCTCGGAGGCCGCCGCGAAGCCCGCCATCAGGGCATCGAACAGCAGGCGCTCCACAGGCCGGGGCAGCACGGCGCCGACGAGGAAGCCCACCGGCGCCGCGGCGGCCGCCGCCATGTCGGAGAGATTGACCGCCAGGGCCTTGCGCGCCGCGAGAGCCGGGCCGCACTCATCCAGGCGGAAGTGGACGCCGTCCACCAGCACGTCCTTCGCGACGACGACAGCGCCTGTGTCGCCCACGCTCACGGCGGCCGCGTCGTGGCCGGGGCCGAGCAGCGTGGCGGGCCCCTGGGTGAACGCGCGCAGGGCGTCCGCCAGCCAGGCATCCTCGCCCTCGAGGCGCTCGCTCATCGGCCCCGCCCCGTCGGACGGCGCACGGCGCCGCGCTCATCCCGAGGCTGGGCACGACCCCGCGGCGAGGCGAGCCACGCCTGCATGCGCTCGACCATCGTTCGCAGTTCGGCCTTGTCCGCTCCCGGGTAGTAGCCGAGGTCGTCGCCGGTCAGCCGCTGGTAGAGCAGAGCCGTCCGGAAGAGGTAGCCGCGGCTCGGCTGCTCGCGCGTGAGCGCTCGTCCCCAGCCCCGCACGATCCCCCGCACGACGGGCGCGGGATCCTGCTCCGACAGGCGCGTTGCGATCGCGTCGCGCAGGCGTGCCTCTTCGCCGACCTGCGCCGCGAGCATGGCGTCGATGACCCGGTCGTCCGCCGGCGCATGTTTGATGAGGCCTTGGGCCGCCGCCCCGCGTACTTCCAGCGCTTCGTCCTGGCGCATCACGCGCACGAGGGCAGGCACGGCCGCGCGCCCCTCGAGCTTGGCTACGACACGCGCCGCCTCCGAGCGGACGAGGGCTGCACGGTCCGCTAGGCCGCGACGAGCAAGCGCGGGGAACTCCGCACGGCCCGCGAGCACCACGGCTTCGCGACGCATCAGCGCCGCCTTGTCTCGCAGACCGTGCGCCACGAGCGCCGGCGTGATGGCACGCGCATTCTCGGCCGCGATCAAGCGGAACGCGTCCCGGCGCACACCGAACTCCGGATGCCGCAGCGTGCGCAGGTAGTCGGGGTGCTGCTGCAACCACGTGCTGGGAAGGCCCAGCGTCAAGCCTGCAAAGGCCTGCTGCACGGCCGTGTGCAGCGGATCGCCCGCATCCGTCGCCGCAAGCCCGCGCTCCAAGGCGGTGTAGGGCACCGCCGCAGCCAGCGCCTCGAGATCCCCCGGAATGCGGCGCACGTCCAGATCCCACAGCTGACGCAAGGCCAGCACGGCCTCTTCGTCGCCCAGGACCGCGGCGAGCATGCCCACGGCGCTCGCCTGCGGCGACGGGCGCCCGCGCGGGATGCTGCCGCGGGCGATCAGGCCCAGCAGGGCCGGTCGCGCGGCCCGGCCGCCGTCCACGACGTCCTGCTCTCCGACGTCCTCGTCGGCGGCAGCCCAGCGCTCTACGCGCGTGGTGCTGCGCGCGAGCGCGGCCTCGCTCGGATCGGCCTGGGCATCCTCGACGGCGCTGCGCAAGGTCTCCAGCTCCGGTGCCTTGCCGCGCTCTCCCAGGGTCTCGAGGAAGCGCTCGGCCCCGCCCGCACGGTGGTCCAGCAGGAGCATGCGGCCATAGCGCTCGATCGTGCGCAGGTCCAGATCATGCGTGCCGTCGCGGGCGATGCGCGCTCGCAGCGTCCCGATCCACGCCTGGGGATCCTCCTCCATGCCGAGCAGCGGGCGCTTGCGCCGCAACTCTGCCTTGGCGCGACTGCGCGGGAAGTCGCGCTCGAGCTGCCGGGCCAGACGGCGCGCGAGCACCGCGTCGCCACCGCTGTGCAGTTCGGTGCGTATGCGCAGGGCCAAGGCTGCCGCCGGATCCCTCAGTCGCGCCGGTGCGCCGGCGGTCAGGGAGGCGAGCAGCGCTCGCGCTTCCTCGTACGCACCCTCGTCTGCAGCCGCACGCGCGCGCAGAATCAGGACCTCGTCTTCGATCTCCGGCGGGATTGCGCCGGCCAGAGCGCTCTTCAGACCGGCCCGCCCCGACTCGCGTGCGAGTTCCTCGGCCTCGGCGAGCTGCTCCCACGGGGCTGCGTCATAGTCCCCCAGGCGTGAACGGAACAAGAGCCGCGCCGGCTGCACCCAACCGCCGCCCGGCTCGGCGACGAGACGTCCGATCACGGCGTCCGCAGGATCGCCGTCCGCCACGAAGCGCAGCACACGGCGCACGTCGTCCGGCTGCCC
>JAHEIK010000101.1:5185-10334 GCA_024639415.1 Planctomycetota bacterium | reverse complement strand
GCTCTGGGCCTTGCGCCTTCCGGGCGCGCTCTGGTTGGTGGGATCGCTGCTTGCCGACGGCGGGGTGACGTCTCTGCAGCATGCGCTCGGCTCGGGCCTGACGGACGTGGCGGCGTTCCTGTTGCCTCTGCTGGCGCTGCGCCAGGTCCTCGCTCCCGGTGGGCTTGCACGCGCACACTTCGGTTGGTCGCCCGCAGCCACAGAGCGCGTGCGCCGGGCGCTGCCGCTGGTGATCCTGATCGGTGCGCCGGCGGTGCTGCTGGTCGGCGTGTTTGCGCGAGCGCCGAACGAGGACTGGAATGCGGGGCCGGGGCGTATCGCCCTCGTCGTGTTGCTCGTCGTGGCGGCGATCTTCCTGCAGCGCGTGCTGCGACCCTCCAGCGGGGTCCTGGCGCCGCCGGCAGCGGGCAGCCCCACGTGGCTGCAACGCACCCGAGGTCTCTGGTACCTGCTGGGCCTCGGCGTCCCGGTCGTCCTCGCCATGCTCGCCCTGTTCGGCTATCAGTTCACGGCCGCCGCGTTGACCGATCGCCTCGAGCAGACCGTGGCCCTGATCGCGGGTCTCTTGATCTTGCAGGCCCTCGTGAACAGGGGCATCTTGGTCCACGGCCGACGCCGATTGCAGGCGGAGGCTCCGGCCGCGCCGGCGATGGGAGGCGGCATCGCCATGGCGGAGGAGCCCGCCCCAACGCAGGCGGGGGCTTCCGATCCGCAGCCCTCCGCTCCCGTCGTGGCCCACGTGGACGCGTCCACCGTCGATGCCCACACGCGTCAGTTGCTGCGCACGATGACGGTGCTCGTGGCACTGCTCGGCGCATGGTTCATCTGGGTGGACGTCCTGCCTGCGCTGGGCATGCTGCGCGACGTAGAGCTCTGGAGCACGACGGAGCAGGTCACGCGCACGGTGCTGGTCGACGGCGTGAGCACGCCGACGGCTGTCCTCGAGTTCGTCCCCGTGACGCTGGCGGATCTGCTCCTGGCCCTGGTCGTCCTGACGTTCACCATCCTTGCAGCGCGGAACATCCCCGGCGTACTCGAGGTGCTGCTGCTGAACCGGCTCGTCGATCAGCCTTCCTCCCGCTACGCCATTGCAACCGTCGTACGCCACGTGATCTGGATCGTCGGCCTCGCACTCGTGCTCGGACTGCTGGGCCTGGGCTGGTCCAAGATCCAATGGCTCGTGGCTGCGCTTGGCGTAGGTCTCGGATTCGGGCTCCAGGAGATCTTCGGGAACTTCATCAGCGGCCTGATCCTGCTCTTCGAGCGCCGTATCCGTCTCGGCGACATCGTCACCGTGGGCGACGTCTCGGGGCAGGTGACGCGGATTCGGGTACTGGCCACCACCGTGCGCAGTTGGGAGCGCAAGGAGTTCATCGTGCCCAACAAGGACCTCATCACGGGGCGCCTGATGAACTGGACGCTGAGCGACGACGTCAATCGACTCGTTGTCAATGCAGGGGTCGCCTACGGCACGGACACGAAGCGCGCACGCGACTTGATGGTGCAGGTGGCGCTGCGCCACCCCGCCGTCGTGCACGACCCGGCACCCTTCGCGACTTTCGAGCAGTTCGGTGACAACAGCCTCCTTCTCTCGATGCGCGCATTCATCACGGACCTCGGCAAGCGCTGGGTGATCTCGACCGACCTGCACGAGGGCGTGGCCAAGGCCTTTGCCAAGGCCGGCATCGAGGTCGCATTTCCCCAGCGCGACCTGCACCTGCGCAGCATGACGCCGGGCGTGTTCCCTCCTCCCAGCGACGCAGGGGGGGCGCCGAACCCGTAGGCCATACGGTCGTCGGGCTCCGAGCCGGGATCGGGGGCCAAGCCGCACGGGCCGGAGGGCAGGTTTGCCCGGGGGGCAGCCTCGGTTTCCTCCTCGGTTCGCATAGACTCATGCGTTCCCCGCCGCCGGCTCCTCCGCCGGAAGCAAACGCTCGGACATCAAGCCTTGGGTACCACCCCCGACTCTCTCGAGATCAACGGCGTCGTCATCCCTCCCGGAGCCCGGGAGACGATGTTGATCCCGGTGTCGCGCCGCTACACCGCGGCCGAGGTCTCGCTGCCGGTGAGCGTGATCCACGGGCGCAAGCCCGGACCGCGCTTGTTCATCAGCGCAGCGATCCACGGTGATGAGATCAACGGCGTCGAGATCATTCGCCGGCTGCTCAAGCGTTCCGTGCTGCGCAAGTTGCGCGGTGCGCTGATCCTCGTGCCCATCGTCAACGTCTACGGCTTCATAGCGAAGATGCGCTACCTGCCTGATCGGCGCGACCTGAACCGCTGCTTCCCCGGTTCCACGACGGGGTCGCTGGCCGCGCGCTTGGCCCGGACGTTCATGGATGAGATCGTCGCGAAGGCCACCCACGGGATCGACTTGCACACGGGCGCACTGCACCGCAGCAACCTGCCGCAGATTCGCGTCTCCCTTGATTCCCCCGGCAGCGAGCGGCTGGCGCGTAGCTTCGGGGCGCCGGTGATCATCGACGCGCCGCTGCGGCCGGGATCCCTGCGCCAAGCCGTCGATGCGCTGCAGATACCGATGATCCTCTACGAGGCCGGCGAGGCGCTGCGCTTCGATGAGCTGTCCATTCGTGCCGGTTTGCAGGGAGTGCTGGCCGTCATGCGCGACCTGGAGATGCTACCGGCAGTCAAGACCAAGAGCCGGCGCGCCGAGCCCTTCGTGGCACACGGCACCACCTGGGTGCGAGCGCCGGAGAGCGGCATCCTGCTCTCTCCGCTCCAGCTCGGTGCGCGGATCGAGGAAGGCCAGGTCCTTGGCATGATCTCGGATCCCCTGGCTGAGGAGGAGATTCCCGCGCCCGCGCCGAGAGCCGGGGTGCTGATCGGCCGCACGAACCTGCCACTCGTCAACGAGGGGGACGCGCTGTTCCATGTAGCCGTGTTCGAGCGGCTCGATCCTGTGGCAGACGCCGTGAACCTCTTCCAGGATGACCTCGATCCGAGCAGTTGACCGCCGGGGGCGGGGCGGCTGCGGCGCGCCCGGCAGAGTCATGACTTGCGCGGGGTCTTGCGTGACTTCGCTTTGCGCGGCTTCGCCTTGCGCGGTGGAGCCCCCGGCACGTCGGACAGGAAGGACCGGCCGGGGGCGACGTGGAAGCTCTTTCGTAGCGCCCTGCGCCCGAGGAGCATGCGGAAGCCCATCTGATCGCGGGAGGCCAGCGTCACCTCGATCGTGCAGCGGAGGCCCAGCACCCTCATGGTTGTCTGGATCACGGGGCGTAGCGCGCTGTGACCGGTGCTGGAGCGTACGCGACGTTCTTCGAGGACCTCCGCCTCGCAGGGAATCAGCGGGCGTGAGGAGCGCTGGACCGGGTGGACCGCGAATCGCACCATGTTCTTGTTCCCACGCTGGAAGCGCTCGAGATCAGTCACGTGCAGCGATGAGGTGCGGGCTCCCGTGTCGAGTTTCGCCTTGATCCGCTTGACGCCGAGATCCGGCAGCGCGACCCACTCCCGCCATCCCAGCACGCGGTTCTTCTTCTTGGCGCGCTTGGCGCGCTTGGCGCCCTCGTCGGAGCGCTGGGGAGAGGCGGGACGTTGCTTCAAGGTCGGACTCCAGGGACGGGGCAAGAGTGTAATTGGCCTCTCCCGTCAGGTCCTCGGCGCGCTTGTAGGAAACGTGCGACTCCGTCTACCGTACCATCGGCCACCCCGCCGCCCCGGCGGCGCTCGAAAGGAGCCTCTGTGAAGCTTGCCATCCTCTCCTGCGGCCCCAACTCCTACAGCACCCGCAGACTGCGTGAGGCTGCACTGCAGCGCGGACACCAGGTGAAGGTGCTCAATACGCAGAAGTTCGCCATCGACTTGCAGCCGGGTGATCCGGACCTGTACTTCCGGCAGAAGCGGTTGTCTCACTACGACGCGGTGCTGCCGCGGATCGGCGCATCGATCACGTACTTCGGCACGGCCGTCGTGCGGCAGTTCGAGCAGATGGACGTCTTCTGCGCGAACTCCTCCGCGGGCATCGCGAACTCGCGAGACAAGCTCCGCAGCCTGCAGATCCTGAGCCGGCATCATCTCGGCATTCCGCAGACGACGTTCGTTCGCGACAAGAAGGACGTTCTTCCGGCGATCCACCGGGTGGGCGGAGCCCCCGTCGTGATCAAGCTGCTGGAGGGCACGCAGGGGATCGGTGTGCTGCTTGCCGAGACCATCGAGTCTGCCGAGAGCATCATCGAGCTGCTGCAGAGTCAGAAGCAGAACGTGCTTATCCAGAAGTTCGTGGCCGAGAGCCGAGGACGCGACATCCGTGCGTTCGTCGTGGGTGACCAGGTCGTGGGTGCCATGCGGCGTGTCGCCCAGGGTCAGGAGTTCCGCAACAACGTCCATCGCGGAGGCTTGACGGAGTCCGTGGAACTCGACGACGCCTACAAGGCGACGGCCGTCAGATCCGCGCAGATCCTCGGACTGCGCGTGGCCGGCGTCGACATGCTCGAGGGAGAAGATGGTCCCCAGATCATGGAGGTGAACTCTTCACCCGGCCTGGAAGGCATCGAGCGCTGCACGCAGCTGGACATCGCTGGGTCCATCATGGACTACATCGCAGCTCAGGTGGACTTCCCCGAGATCGACTTGCGGCAGCGCTTGACCGTCAGCCGCGGCTACGGGGTCACCGAGATCCACGTCCCCGAAGGGTCGGAGTACGTGGGCCGGGCCATCAGCGATACGGACCTTCGCGAGAAGGACATCAACGTCCTCACCCTGCACCGGGGGACCACGGTCATTCCCAACCCGCGGGCGACGCGCCAACTCGAGGCAGGCGACCGGCTGCTGTGCTTCGGGAAGCTGGAGTTGATGCGCGGCCTGATTCCTGCGAAGGCCCGCCGCCGACGACGTCAGAAGGTGAAGGATCTGCCCGAGTTGCCCGTCGCTCACGAGGTCAGCGAAGAGGACGCTACATCCGGAGCAAGCTGAGTCCGAACGGTGAGCGAGCGTAGTGAGTCGAATGGCACCCCCGGCACGACTCGAACGGCGGGGGGATTGGAAGGGGAGAGGGCACCTTTCCCTGGCGTGCCCTGCGGCTTGCTCGCCTTGGCGCGTCCAGTCCGCGCGTGAGCGCGGAACGATGCCCGGTGGACTTCAAGCGAGAAGAAGATGTTGGCACCCCCGCGAGGACTCGAACCTCGGA
>JAHEIK010000101.1:0-5175 GCA_024639415.1 Planctomycetota bacterium | reverse complement strand
AAGGGGGTGCTCGGCGCACCCCCTTGCGGGCTCGGCTCCGGCTTCGCCTCCGCTCGCCCTATCCCCCTGCCTGACGACCGCGAGCGACCGAAGTAGACGCCGCCTGGGGGTTCCATTCGCCCACCCAGGCACCCTCACGACGTCACGCGAGACATGCCTTGTTTGGCACCCCCGCCACGACTCGAACGTGGGACCTCAAGATTAGAAATCTCGTGCTCTATCCAGCTGAGCTACGGGGGCATCTGTGTTCGGAAGTCTACGGCGCAGGGTACGCGGCCACCCCTGCGTTCCGCGCTGTCGCGCGGACTGGGTGTCGTCTCGCCGCGCTCGCCGACCCCGGGGGAAAGGTGCCCTCTCCCCCGGCCCCCCTCGCTCCAACTGAGCTACGGGGGCGAGGGGCTTTGGAAGGTGGGGCGCGTAGCCCCCCCTTGCCGCAACGCCTTGGCGTTGCGCCCAGTCGGCACGTGCGTGCTGAACGAGCGTTGAGAGTCTACCGCCATCGCGGCGGGCCCCCAGGTCGTCGCTCCGAGTTGCCGGAACGCCGCGCGACGTCACATGGGAGGGCCAAGACTCGGCCAGCGCCTACGGCGCCGGCCTCCCAAGGCCCGTACGGTGTCTTGTTCTCGGCGCGAGGTGCCTAGTTGACGCGCCAGACGATGTGGTACCCCGCGGGGGACTCGACGACTTCGTCATGGATCGCTCCGGGGGCCACGTCGTGGATGAAGTCGCCAAAGCCCGGCGGCAACTCCCCGATCTGCGCCACGCCCAGGCTTCCGCCGGAGGTGATGCCTGTCTTGTCATCTGTGAAGCGCTCGACAGCGGAGTTCCACTTGCTCGGGTCCTTCCGGACGTCGGCCAGGACCTTCTTCGCCAGTTCAAGCGCCTGCGCGGGGGTGCGCGAGATGCGGATGTCCCGGCCCTTGCTCCGCAAGTGCTGGATCAGGATGTGCTTCACCAGGGAGCGGAAGTGGCGCCCCCGCATCAGGACGGCCCAACCCTGTCTCTCTGCGACGGGGCCGGTGAACTCGCCGGGCTTGATCTTCTCCAGCGCCGCGAACGCCTGGGCGGTCCGGTCCTGGTTCGTCACCATGCCCAGGAAGGCCTGGGGGCCGCGCTGATTCTCCGGCGTGTGACGCTCTGCCGCCTCGTCGAGCGTCACCTTGCCGCTGCGCAGGTCCGCCAGGAGGGTCTCCGCGATCTCACGCGCTTCCGCGCGCGTCCGGCCCTCCGTATCGCCAGGGACGTCCGAGTAGGTGACGAATACGCCGTGGGCCGGGATCGTGGTCGCGGCTTCCAGCTTTCTCGCTTCCTCGAAGGAGTGGCGCTTGACGATCTGAAAGCCGATCCGTGAACGAATGGGGAAGCTGAACTCACCGGGACGCAGGGCCTGGGCCGCTCCCGTGAGCGCCTTGTCCTCGTTCACGTTCAGGAAGCCGGCGAAACCTCCGCTTTGGGCCAGGGGATCGAGCGAGACACGGCGCGCCACATCGGCGAAGTCTGCTCCGGCCGTGAGCTGGTCGTAGGCGCGCTCGGCCGTCTCGAGCGCGCGATCGAGCGAGCTGTTCTTGTCGACGGGCACCGTGATGAGGCTGACGGCATGGACAGATCGACTCACCTCGGTCCATGCGGCCGCGTGCCCTGCGGGTGTGGCGTTGCCCCCAAGCAGGAAGCCGAGCGCGCCGCCCAGAGCCAGGACGCCCGCGAGGACGGCGATATGAGGTGCTGATTTCATGGCTACTCCGTCGAGATCTGAGAGGCCTGCTCGATGACGATCTGGGGCCTGCCCTTGTAGAGCGTGATCTTGCCGCGCACGGTGACGTACATCGAGTGGAAGCGCTCGCGAGCATCGATGCTCTCGGCTACATCTGCGTCGAACACCACGAGCGGTAGGCCGCGCCGGCGCTCGTGGCTAAGCAGGAAGATGCGCTTGTCGCCGCCCTTGACCGGGATCTCGCGCTCGCGCGCTCCGAACACGACGGCCTGCTTGCCAACGAGTGCCTTCAGCTTCCGGTCGGCCTCCGGTTCGCCGAGCGTGACGTGGTCGGGCTTCGCCTTGTGGCGGCTCCAGCGGTCGATCTGTGCCGCCCGCGCGGACCACCAGGCAAGTCGTTCGAGGTAGTCGGGGTAGTGGTCGGGGCCGCCGCTGCCCCAGATGCCTCGCCTGGCCTTGCAGGCGTCGTCCTGGGCGAGGGAGAACGCCGCGTCGAAGCGTGCGCTGCGTCCGTACTTCATGAAGTAGGGCGAGTGTCCGGCGCGCAGGAGCACCTCGGCTACGTTGTGCTCCGTGCCGTCGTCTCCGAGCAGGAACACGTGCGCCAGCACACGTCCGAAGGTGCCGCGCGGGCGCTGACCGACGAAGTCGCGCTCCAAGCGCATCTTCGAGCAGCCCTTGGCGAGCTGCCTCAGGAACGCGCGCGCGGCCTCGCCGGCAGGCGTGCCGTACTTCACGGGGCGCTTCCTGTCGCCGCGCTGCGCCCGGGCGTAGGCGTCGAAGCCCTTCGCCCACGGGCGTAGGGGCCCGGCGCCCTTCGGCGGGTGGTAGAGCTCCTCCGTGTCGATCCCGAGGATGCGGATCGCCCCCTGTCCGTCGGGCAGCCGGATGGTGTCGCCGTCCACGACCTGCTCGAGGCTCATCGCGTAGACGCCGATCACCAGCGGGTCGGGCTTGGCCTGCGGCTCGCGCGCCTTCTCGGCCTTGGGCTGCGCAGGCGCGGCCGTGCCGCCCTCGTCCGCGCGGGCCCAACCGGCGCACGCGCAAGCCAGGAGCAGCGCGCACGAGAGCTGTGCGAGGGGGCGGCGGCGGGGCACTGTGGGGCGACGTTCCATGGACCGCAGATGATACGGGCCGGGGGGCCGTTCCCTGCGGGGCTGCGTCAGCCGTGTAGAGTGAATGCGCCATGCGCCTGTCCGCCACCATCCTGGCCGCGACGCTGGCAGCCCTGTTGCTGCTGGCGCCCATGCCCTTCGTCCCGCACCGGGCCGAAGCCGAGGTCTCGAGTGAGGCGCGGACGCCCGCCGAGATCTTCGAGCGCCGGCCGCACGTGCGCGACTGCATCGAGTACGTGGCGCAGGACCTGAAGGCTCGCTGGGAAGCGGACAAGGGCCAGGCTCCGGCGGAGATGCTCCTCGTCGTCGACCCGACGACGTCCATGAAGGACGAGCTGGACGTGCTGCGCGCATCGCTGCGTGGTGCTTGGCTGGCGGGTCCGCGCGGTATGCGCATCGGCGTCTACGGCGTGCAGGCGAACGTGTGGCAGGCGCCTAGTCGCGTACCCAACAGCGCGGACGGCAACCTGGCGAGCCTCGCGTTCCTGCCCGTGGATGGACCGAAGAACATCCTCGCGGCCGTGCGCGATGCGGCGGATCGCTTCGCTGAGACGGGCGAGGGCCCCAAGGCGATGGTGCTGATCTCCCAGGAGTTCGACGGCGGTGAAGACGACGTCGAGAAGACGCGCGAAGCTCTCATGGACTGCGGCGCAGCCTTCTACTACATCGCCGGCGAGGCCGGCTTCGAGCGCGCGTGGCTGCAGGAGTTCGAGGCGCGTGACTACCCGAGCGCCGGACTCACGGAGCGCTACAACCCCCAGCCCCGCAAGAAGTCGAAGAACGCCCTCTACTACGGTGGCGAGGTCGGCTTCGGACTCGTGCCCTATCGCTGGGAGTTCGACCTCGCCCAGTCGGACTTCGTGTGGATCCGCCCCCCGCGCTATCCCGTCCCGTCCGGGTTTGGCTATTGGGCGCTGGCGACGCTGTCCTACACGAGCGGAGGGCGCTACTTCGTCTACGACTTCTCGCTGCCCGCGACGCACCCGCAGCGCAACGAGCCTCGCGATCCCCAGAAGAAGAAGTCGTGGCTCGAGCGCCGCCGCAAGACGACCTACGACTTCAGCCGCCTCAGCCTGCTCGCACCGGATCTGCGCCCGCGCAGCCGCATCCTCAAGTCGCTCAACAAGGATTGGCGAGCGCAGGCGATCGTGCGCATCTGGGAGCATCTGGCAAACGACGCACTGCCCATCGTGCAGCGCATCGGCACGCTGGAGCGCCGCGGCAGCACCTTGGTGACGCGTCCCGAGCGCCCCGTGCGCTCGGTGTCGCCCGCCCTGTCGTGGTTCGAGGACGTCGACGACGTCAAGAAGGCCTCGCGCTTCATCGGTGAGCGACTCCAAGCCGTCGAGACCGCCATCAAGTGGTGGGAGTCGGCCAACGGCAAGCAGCGCACAGCCAAGCCTGGAGAAGACCCGCTGAAGGAGCGTGTCGAGGCGGACTTCCAGTTGCTCGGCGTGCAACTGCGCAAGGTGCGCTTCCACCACAACGAGGCGCTGGCGGCCCTGAAGTCGATCAAGCCCCTGGACGTGATGTACCGGCGGGCCAGGATCGTCCCGCGCCCGATCGTGGCGGGCGTCGAGATGCCCAAGCGCAAGGTGGATCTCGAGGACGACGAGCGCAACGCCCGCTGGGCCGAGGTCTTCCTCGCGCAGGCGCGTCTCGCCCGCAAGTACCCGGACACGCCGTGGTCTGCGGTGCTGAAGAAGGGCTGGATGCTGACGTTCGCGAAGGACGTCCAGATCATCGAGCAAGAGCGCGAAGGGCGGCGACGGCGGCCTGATCCGCGCGATGGCGAGCCCCGGGGCAAGAAGTCCAAGAAGAAGCCCACGCCGCCGCCGGCTCCCAAGCCCCCGCCTCCTCCGGGCCCGCGACCAGGTAGCGGTGGCGGCGGACCCGTGACAGGCAAGTAGCTTCGACTACGCTGCGCGGTGTCCGGATGCCACGCGGGCGACCCTGCCCCGCGTGGCGGACGTCTCTCTTCGGTCCGGGGTGTACCTCAGTGGTAGAGGGGTAGCTTTGGGAGCTACCAGTCGCGGGTTCGAATCCCGCCACCCCGACCACCCATACGACCGAAGGTCGTATGGGTCCCACTGCTCCGATCTCGAACGCAGATGCGCGCTCGCCGGCTCGCGCGCTGGCACGGAGCGAACCCATGGCCGCCGGTTTGGGTAGGGGGCTTGGGAGGCGCGCCGGAGGCGCGACGAGTCTTGCCCCGGCCCGTCCGCATTCGCGAGGGGTCCCCGACGAGTTGGACGCTGGCTTGAACGCGCCCCGATGCCGCTGGTGCTGACACCGCCACCTGTAGGGGCATCCCGAAGCCTGAGCCTTGCGAAGGATGAGTGGTTGCCC
>JAHEIK010000506.1 GCA_024639415.1 Planctomycetota bacterium | reverse complement strand
GGATCGCTCCCTCGCGCTGGGGATGCTGCTCATCCACGCAGCAGGCCAGAGGCGAGAGGATCGTCCAGGGCGTGGGGTGGCAGAACTGGACGACCGAGTAGCGCTCCTCGGTCTCGCCGGCAGCCGCGATCACGCGGTGGATGCCCGTCGGGATGCGGCCGTTCGTCAGCCGCTCCAGCATGAGCCCCGTGTTGATGATCGCCGCACCCTCGGGCGGGATGGCATCCACCCAGGCGTCCTCGACCTTGACCTGCAAGCCCCTGCGCGTCGCGCGGGGCAAGGCCGTGATGAGGTTGATGTCACCGTGCTCGCCGGCCCAGATGTGGTCCCGATCGGGCGCGTCCTGCATGGGCGGATAGCGGATGGCGCGGGCGAGCGTGGGCCCGTCCTTCAGGAGCCCATCGAAGAAGCCCTCGTCGGCGCCGATGCCAACCGCGACGATGCGCAGGAAGCGCCGCTGAAGATCGAAGAGACGCTGGTAGAGCAGCATCAGCGCCTGGTCGATGCCGGCGACGGACGGCTCGGGCAGGACCCGCGGCATGTAGCGGTGCGGGAAGCGCCGCTGGAGCGGATGGCCCTGCGGGACCTCGGGGCCCCAGTTGAGCATCTCCTTCCAGTCCGGCGTGGCGTTGACGGCGGCCGTCTCGACGAGCAAGCCGGTGTAGCCGGTCTGCCCCATCGAGCCGTCGACTACGTAGCGCTCCTTCTCCTCGCGCGGCAGGTGGAAGAACGTGGCGAGCAGCTCGTACGCCCGGTCCACGATCTCCGCGGGGATGTCGTGCGCCAGGTACACGAACCCGGTGGCCAGGCTGCGGATCACGCCGTCGACGACGGCTTGCCGCTCGGTGGCCGTGCCCTGCTCGAAGCGCAGCAGGTCAACGTCGAGGATGTCACCGGCCGGAGCGGTCATGGACTACGCGCCGCGCTGGGCGGCACGAATCGCCTCGCGCTGTTCGATGCGCGTCTTGATGTGATCCAGGTCGTCGCGCGGCACGGCCTCGATCAAGCGCCGCGTGTAGTCCTCTACCGGATTGGCATAGATGCCATCAGCTGCGCCGGCTTCGACGATCTTGCCGTCCTTCATGACGGCCATGGTGTCGGACTGGAACTTCACGACGGACAGATCGTGGCTGATGAAGATGTAGGTCAGTTCGTGCGCTTCCTGCAGGTCCTTGAGCAGGTTGAGCACCTGCGCCTGCACCGACACGTCCAGCGCCGAGACGGACTCGTCACAGACGATGAACTTCGGATCGAGTGCGAGGGCGCGCGCAATCGAGATGCGCTGCCGCTGACCGCCCGAGAACTCGTGCGGATAGCGGTTCATGTGATTGGCTTCGAGCCCCACCTCCACGAGCAGGTGGGCGACCCGATCGGTGCGCTCGCGCTTCGTCTTGTAGAGGCGGTGGACCTCCATCGGCTCCGCGATCATGTCGCGGACGGTCATGCGCGGGTTCAGCGACGAGTAGGGGTCCTGGAAGATGATCTGCATCCGCCGCCGCATCGCGCGGAACTCCTTGGGCGGCACCTCGCTCAGCCACTGCCCCTCGAACTTCACCCTGCCCGTGACGCGGATGCCGCCCTTGTTCTCGATGAGGCGCAGCAGCGCACGGCCGCAGGTCGTCTTGCCGCAGCCTGACTCCCCCACGAGGCCGAGCGTCTGCCCCGGCCAGACCTTGAAGGAGACACCATCGACGGCGCGCACGTAGTCGTGGATGCGGCCGAAGACACCCTTGCGGATCGGGAAGTGGACGCACAGGTCCTCGACCTCGAGCAGCGGCTCGCCGGGCGGATCGAGCATCTTCTCGCGCCCGACGTGCTCCAGCTTCTCGAGCGTGCCTTCCGCGACCTCCTTCTCCTCGATGACGAGACGGTGCTCGTCGTCCATGTGCCAGTCCATGAACGTCGAGGTCGTCGGCAGGCGGCGGAACTTCGTGTCGAGGCTCGGCCGGCACGCGAGCAGGCTGCGTGTGTACGGATGCTTCGGATTGGAGAAGATGTCGAGCACGTCGCCGTACTCGACGAGGTGGCCCTGGAACATCACGGCCACGTGATCGGAGATCTCCGCGATCACGCCGAGGTCGTGCGTGATGAACATGATCGACATGCCGCGCTCGTCGCGCAGCTTGCGCATCAAGTCGAGGATCTGCGCCTGGATCGTCACGTCGAGCGCCGTCGTGGGCTCGTCCGCGATCAGCAGCTTCGGGTTGCACGAGAGCGCCATCGCGATCATGACGCGCTGCTTCTGACCGCCGGACATCTCGTGCGGGTAGCTGTCGATGCGCCGCTCGGGATCCGGGATGTCCACCTCGCGGAAGAGCTGCAGGACGCGCTCGCGGGCATCCTCCCGCGAGATGTCCTCGTGGATCATGATCGGTTCCATGACCTGGTCGCCGACCGTGAACACGGGGTTCAGCGAGGTCATCGGCTCCTGGAAGATCATGCCGATGTCCTTGCCGCGGATGCTGCGCATGTCGTGCTGGGGCACGTGCACCACGTCCTTGCCGAGGAAGGAGATCGAGCCGGCCTCGATCACGGCCGTCTCCGGCGGCAGCAGGCGCATGAGCGAGAGCGCCGTGACGGACTTGCCCGAGCCGGACTCCCCCACCAGGCCCAGCGTCTCGCCGCGGCCGATCTTGATGTCGGTCCCCGGCGCGAGGTCCACCGCCCGGACGATCCGGTCCTCGGTGTGGAACCAGGTCTTGAGGTCCTTGATGTGGACGAGCGGCTCGAGCGTGCTATCGGTCATGGCCGCGGATTCTCAGGGTGGCGCCCTGGAGTGTCAAACGCGGAAGGCCGGACGGCCCGAGAACGGCGGCTGCGAACGGGCCCCGCAGGCCAACGCCCCCTCAGGCAAGTCCCGTGTGGCCGAAGCCGCCGCTGCCCCGGGCCGTCTCGCCCAGATCGCTCTCGGGGGCCCACAGGGCGCGTGCCACCGGCGCGAAGACGATCTGCGCGATCCGCATGCCGCGCTCGATGCGGATGGGCTCCGCCCCCAGGTTGGCCAGGATGACCTTGACCTCGCCGCGGTAGTCGCTGTCGATCGTGCCCGGGCTGTTGAGGCAGGAGAGGCCCTGCTTGAGCGCCAGGCCGCTGCGCGGGCGGATCTGGGCCTCGTAGCCCGGGGGAATGGCGATCTTCAGCCCCGTCGGGACCGCGTCGCGCGCCCCGGGAGCGAGCTCGAGGGGCTCGGCGATCGCCGCG
>JAHEIK010000505.1 GCA_024639415.1 Planctomycetota bacterium | reverse complement strand
GCGCTCGTCGAGTTCGTCCCCCAGGAGGGCCTCGACCGCCTTGGCGCCGACCGTCTCGCGCGGCAGGGTGGTCAGGTCGTGGACCTCGCGGTCGTAGTAGTTCCACACCAGCTGCAGGTAGGGCGGGTGCAGGATCACGAGGTCGTTCGGGTGGGCGTGCTTGTCGACGAACTTGCGAGCCTGCCTCCAGGGCTCCTTCCCGAAGGGGTGGCCGTGATGCAGCGCGCGCGGCGTGTCCTTGTGCCACGGCTCGTAGGCGCGCGCCACGCGCTCTTCGCCGAGTTCCTGTGCCGGGCCCAGCGGCTCGAGCTGCACCGTGACGGTGTGGTAGGCGAAGAAACCCAGCCCCAGGAGGAGCAGCAGTCCCCCGACCAGGAACAGGCGCGTCGACTTGTCGGCCTCGAGCGCACCCAGGACGGCCAGCAGCACGAGCCACGGCGCGAGGAACACCAGGTAGCGCTCGTGGATCAGCGGGAAGAACGGGAACACCAGCAGCAGCAGCACGACGGGCAGCGCGACGTTGGCGAGGACGAACGATCCGAGTCCCGGGTGCTCGCGCAGCCGGCGGAAGCCCGCGATCAAGGGGAGGAACCAGAGCAGTCCCGTCACGCCCGCCATGACGGCTTCGTCGCGCAAGACGCTTGGAATGCCTTCCTCCAGGCGCAGGCGATCCACCACGACGAGGCCCGGCCCGGCTCCGATACGCCACACGACGTAGAAGAGGCGGCTGAACGGCTCGTAGGGGTCGCCCGTGGAGATGCCCTCGTAGTTGCGAGCCATGTACAGGAACCACGGCATGAAGAGCGCACCCGCCGCGAGGCAGGCCAGGATGAAGGGACGGATGTCGTGCGGTTCTCCGCGTTTGCGGCCCCGGTACCACAGCCACAGGGCGTGGGCGGCGTGGCCCGCCACGATCCAGATCGCGAAGTAGTGCGTGTGCAGCGCGACGGCCGCGAGCAGCGCGTAGCCCACCAGCGAGATCCGGTCACCCTTGTCCAGCCAGCGTAGGTAGAGCAGTGCCAGGCCGAGGGCCTCGGCGATCAGCGCGGCGTACATGCGCGCTTCCTGGCTGTACTCGGTGAAGTAGGTGCTCACGGCGACGAAGCCGGCGAACCACAGCGCGATCCGTCCGCCGCGGCCGTCGTCCGGCGCGTGATCGAAGCCGCCCCGCTGCGGGCGATAGGCCGGATCGAGCAGGCGCCGTGCGAGCAGCCAGGCCAGCGGCACTGTCAGGATGCCGAGGATGGCGGCCGGGGCACGCAGCGCGGCCTCCGAGTCGCCGAAGGCCTCGACCCACAGGCGCGTCACGATCCACCAGGCGGGCGGATGGTTGGCCTCGGCGAACACCGTCCCGCCCCACGTGGGGCGCACGGCCCAGGACCAGGTGGCGCCTTCGTCCAGCCAGAGGGCGTGCGCGCCGAGACCGATCAATCGCAGCAAAGCCGCTGCCAGCAGCAGGTTGAGGAGGACCCGGTAATGGCCGCGCGGAGTCGCCACAGAGGGATGGAACCACCCCGGCCCCCGGGTGTCCAAGGTGATGTCGGACAACCGTAGGGCCGGTCTGTCCCCGGCACCGCAGCCGGGGGTACGGTGCCCCTGCAAGTCTGCTCGTAGGGAGATGCGCCATGACGCTTCGTCGCGTGCTCGTTGCCACACTCTTCGCCGTCCTCCTCCTCGGCACCCTCAGCGCCTCTGCGGATGACGCAGCCGACCGCAAGCTCGGCTTGCGTAGGGCCCAGGAGGCCTTGCGCGACCGCGACTGGATGGAGGCCGTGCGCCTGCTGGACGAGTTCAGCCATGTGCATGACGGCTTCCCCGAGGCGCTCGAGGCACGGGTGCTGCACGCCGACGCCCTCCTGCGGGCCGGGCGCGCGCGGGAGGCCCTGGAGGCGACGAGCGAGTTCCTGCAAGACGAGGGCGAGGACGCCTGGGCGGCTCGCATGCGTCATACCGCAGCGGCCGCCTACGAGAAGCTCGGCCAGCCCGCGAAGGCGGCCGAGGTGCTGCGTGCGCTCGTCGACGCCGCGACCGCGCCGAAGGCGCGGGCGGCCATCGCCGCCTTGCACGTCGAGATGGCGGACAAGGACTTCGACGGCGTGGAGGGTAAGGACGACCTTGGGCGCCCGACGAAGAAGCGCAACATCGAGCAGGCCCTGGAGGGCTACGACCGCGGCCTGAAGATCGGCCTCGCGCCCGCCGAGCGCCGGCGCGTGCTCGAGCGTGTGGCCCGCATCCACGAAGAACGCAAGCGCTTCGATCTCGCGGCAGGCACCTGGAACATGCTGCTGGTCGAGGCCGGCCACGTGAAGCGTCCCGACCTCAAGCAGACGTCAGGTGCCCAGGATGCGCAGCGCTGGCTGGTCGGCCGCGGTCGCAGCTGGCTGCGGCAGGGTGCCGCGCGCCGGGCGGAGGCCCGCGCCGATCTGAAGGCGGCGCTGGCCGCGCCCTTCCAGGGTGCGCTGCACATGGAGATCCTGCTGCTGCTCGGCGAGGAGCGCCTCGCCCAGGGCGGCGCGGGTCCGTTCGAGGAGGGTGTGGCCTACATCCGCCAGGCGATTCGCGAGCACCGCAGCGAGCCGCGCGCCGTGGAAGCGCAGCGCAAGCTTGCCGAGGCGTACGACGCCCGCGGGCAAGCCGAGCAGGCCGCCGCCGAGTGGCGCTCGCTCGTGGAGCGCTTCCCCAAGGCCGAGTTCGTCCCGCAAGCCCGGGACCGCGCGGCGCAGGCGCTCGTCCGGGCGGGCCGCCACGATGAGGCCGTGGCCGAGTGGACGCGCTTCCTCGAGGCCCACGCCACGCATCCGCTCTGGAAGTCGGTCCGCGCCAACATCGTGAAGGCCGCCTTCGACAAGGGCGCCGCCCTCAAGGCCCGCGGCGACGCCGACGGGGCGATCGCAGCGTGGCGTGGCTTCGCGGAGTCGCACGAGGACGACGGCCGCGCCCCCCAGGCGCTCTTCCTCGCAGCCCAGGCGCTGCGCGAGCGCAAGGATCACGACACATCCCGGACCCTGCTCGGCGCCATCGCCGGTCGCTACGCCAACACCGGGCACGCGCCTGCCGCGCGCCTGCTGGCGGCGATCATCCTGGAAGACGATCTCCAGCGCCTCGACGAGGCCATCCGCGGCTACGAGGAGCTCATCAAGAAGCACCCGCGCACCGGTCAGGCCGGCCAGGCGCGGCAGCGCATCGAGCGCCTCAAGCGCAAGCAC
>JAHEIK010000504.1 GCA_024639415.1 Planctomycetota bacterium | reverse complement strand
GACGGACGCCGCACCCCGCCACGGCTCCGGGCTCCAGCGCTCGGGCGGGTACGCCTCGAGCGGGGCGCGTCCGCCGGCGTGGCCCAGGGCCGCGGCCAGCGTGGGCATGGCGAAGACCTCGAGCCCACCCACCGCGGCAGCCTCGGCGGCGTTCTCGGCCGGCACCCAAGCTGCGCGCAGGCCCGCCCGCCGCGCCGCCTCTGCCGCCGCGAGCACGCCCCGCACCGGTCGTACAGCACCATCGAGCGTCAACTCCCCAAGACAGAGGACGTCGGCCAGGACGTCGGGGGCCCCCACCAGGCCGTCGGCGGCGAGTACGGCGAGTGCAATCGGGAGGTCCAAGGCCGCCCCGCTCTTGCGCGCGGCGGCCGGCGCCAGGTTGACCGTCACCGGCCGCCACGGCCAACGCCAGCCCCCGTGCAGGACGGCACTGCGGATGCGCTCCCGGCCCTCGCGTAGCGCGCTGTCAGGCAGCCCTACGATCCGGAACGCCGGATCGCCGCCCTCCTCCGGACAGGCGATGGACACCTGCACGTCGACCAACTCGGCCTGCGCGCCCACGACGGCGGCTCCAGCGACGCGGGCGAAGGTGCGCATGTCCCTCACCTCGCGCGGCGAGCGCCTCGGTCACGGAGGGCATCAAGTTCCTACCGACCGCCAGACCGACTGCTAGGATTGGCCGATCCTGCCCCAGCCCCGCAAGGAACCGCCTCCATGCCCCGTATCGCCAGGATCTGCCTCGTCGCGCTGCTACTACTGCCGGCGCTGGGCGCCCGGCCGCTCGCCGCAGACGACATCGACGAGTCGAGCGCAGCCAAGAACGTCACCAATCTGCTGAAGGCCGACCCCGGCGAGGACGTGAGCAACATCTGGAAGCTCTCCGAATCGCTGGCGGCCCTCGGGCGTCCGGCCATCAAGCCGCTGCGCCAGGCCGCGCCGGGCGCCAAGCCGCCGCGGCGCCTCGCGATCGGACGAGCCCTCGTGCTGCTCTCCGACTACACGAAGGGCCTGGAAGAGCTGCGCAGCGTCGTCTCCCTCGAGACCGCACCCGCCGCGATCAAGGTGGCCGCGCTGACGGTCATGGGTGAGGAAGGCGAACTCGAAGAGGCCGAGTGGCTGGAGGAGAAGATCGACACGACGCTCGACCGCGACGTCAAGCTCGCCATGGCCAAGAGCCTCTGGATGCTCAACAAGACCAACAAGGGCAAGGGCAAGGACGTGATGCTGCAGTACATGCGCAGCAGCAATCCGGACACGCGCGCCGAAGGCGCCCTGGCCCTGGGTGAGATCGGCGCGGCGTCCGAGGCCCGCATCGCGCTGCGCGAGCTGGAGCGCGAGCCCACGGAGCGCGGCCGCAGCGCACGCTTCCTGCTGCGCGTCCTGCACCTCGAGACCATCCAGGACCAGAAGCTGCGCACACCCGTACCCGAGCCCGTCAAGCGTCCGGCGCGCGGCAGCAGCACGTGGGGCCTGCTGGACGAGATCCGCAAGCACCTCCGCGAGGCCTACGTCGACGAGGACAAGGTCAAGCAGGAGCAGCTCGAGGACGCAGCCGCCACGGGGCTCACGGAGGCCCTGGATCCGCACACGAACTACCTCTCCCCCAAGGCCAACGCGCAGCTGCTCGGCAACCTCGATCCGTCCTACGGCGGCATCGGCGCGTACGTCTTCAACGATCCGGACCGGGCGAAGGTCTTCACGATCAGCCGACCGATCTACGGCGGCCCCGTCTACCGCGCCGACCTGCGCGCAGGCGATCAGGTCACGGCCATCGGCGAGACCAGCACCCAGGGACTCTCGGTCGAAGAGTGCGTGCGCCTCCTGAAGGGACCCCCCGGTACGCAGGTCCAGCTCACGATCATGCGTCGCGGCTGGAGTGAGCCCCGCACCTTCACGCTGAACCGTGCGCGCATCACGATCCCGACGACGGCGTACGACATGCTCCCCGGCAAGATCGGCTTCGTGCAGATCATGCACTTCTCCGAAGAGACGGCGCGCGAGGTCGGGAAGATCCTGGACCTCTTCGACCAGCAGGGCGTACGCGGCATCGCGATCGACCTCCGCTACAACAGTGGCGGTTACCTCCACAGCGCCGTGCAGATCGCCAGCAACTTCGTCGAGGGCGGCAAGGTCATCGTGACGGAGAAGGGGCGTGACGGCGTCTATCCCAAGCGGGTTCATCGCTCGCTGGGAACCGGGCGTGGCCGCAAGCAGGTGCCGCTGGTCGTGTTGGTCAATCAGGGCACGGCGAGCGCTGGAGAGATCCTCGCGGGCGCCTTGAAGGACCACGGCCGTGCCCGCCTCGTCGGCACGATGACGTACGGCAAGGGCTCCGCACAGATCCACCTGCCACTCGACACGCGTCCCGGGGAGCCGTTCCGCGACGTCGCCCGCAAGGCGGGCCGCCCGATGCAGGGCGACCGCTACCGCGACCTCAACCGCAACGGCAAGTGGGATCCGGGCGAGCCCTTCGACACGGTCCCGCGCGCCAACGGCCGCTACGATCCGCCGGAGAAGTTCGTCGACGCCAACGGCAATGGCGTCTACGACCTCGGCGAGAAGTTCACCGACGCGAATCGCAACAAGGTCTGGGATGCCGGTGAGGAGTTCACCGACACCAACAAGGACGGCAAGTGGAGCCCGGGCGGCGCACTCAAGATCACGGTCGCCTCCTACTTCACGCCCTCGGGTTTCAACCCGCAGCGCAAGCTCGAGATCGTCGACGGCAACCCGAAGATGGTCGGCGGCATCGCGCCGGACGTGACGGCCGAGCTGTCCGAGCTCGACCTCTGGGAGGTCCAGGCCCAGCGCAAGCTGGAGACGTCCGGCAAGGTCCGCGAGTTCGTGGACCAGCTGTTCACGAAAGACGAGACGCTCATGACGCGGCTCGCGCGCTCCGACCGCTGCCAGCCGGATCTGTACCCGGGCTTCAACGAGTTCTATGAGGCGCTGGACACCCGGCTCGACAAGGACGCCGTCCGCTGGCTCGTACGCTGGAACACGCGTCGCGAGCTGGGTGACAGGCTGGGCCGTGAGCTCGTGGGCGATCTCATCGACGACCTGCAGCTGCAGCATGCGCTGCTCGAATTGCTGGGCACGCTGAAGATCGATCCGGCGAGCATTCCCGATCTGAACTGCCTCTCGGCACTGAAGAAGTAGACAGGTTCCCGGACACCGCGTGGCGTCTGTGGACACGAGCCCGGTGGAG
>JAHEIK010000503.1 GCA_024639415.1 Planctomycetota bacterium | reverse complement strand
CTTCCCCGGCGTGGAGTTCCGCTGGTACCAGATGGGCAGCGAGCAGATCGCCGGTCGCCTCAGCGCCGAGATCGATGCAGGCGAGACCCCCTGCGATCTGCTGATGACGTCCGATCCGTTTTACTACGCACAGCTCGCCGAGGCCGGTCTCCTGCTGAACTACGAGAGCCCCGCCGCCAAGGACGTACCCGCCGGCTTGAAGGACCCCGGACACGCCTACGCGACCGTGCGCGTCCCGCTCATGGTCATCGCCGTCAACCACGATCACCTGGCCGCAGCAGACCATCCCGCTTCCTTCGCGGCCCTCGCCGAGCCGCGCTTCGCCGGCAAGCTCTCCATGGGCGACCCGCTCAAGTCCGGCACGACGTTCACCACCGTTGCCGCCCTCTCCCGCACGTTGGGCTGGGACTACTTCGAGCGCCTGCGGAAGAACGACATCCTCTCGGCGGGCGGCAACAGCGCCACGCTGCATCGACTCGAAACCGGCGAGCGGCCCGTCGCGATCATCCTGCTGGAGAACCTGCTGCCCAGCCTCGAGAAGGGCGCGCCCATCACCGTCGTCTATCCCTCAGATGGCGCCATCCCCGTGCCGAGTCCCGTGGCAATCCTCGCGAGCACCGACAAGCCGGACGTCGCCAAGCAGGTCTACGACTTCCTCTTCACCCAGGCCATGCAGGACGCGATCGTCGCAGGCTTCATGTACTCGCCGCTGCCGGAGCACGCGCCGCCCGCAGGCGCGAAGCCGTGGAACGACCTTGCGCTCTATCCGTGGGATGCCGACACCCTGACCTGGGTCAAGAACGAGCGCGACGCGATCAAGAAGCGCTTCCGTTCGATCATGCGCTAGCCGGCCATGCGTCGCACCGCCCGCGGCCGGTTTGCCTTTGCCGCCTGTGCGGTGCTGATCCTCGGCGTGCTGCCGCTCGTGCTCGTCGTCTCGCGCGCCGTGCGCACAGGCGGCGCGTTCTGGGACACGGTCACCGGGAACGAAGCGTGGGACGCCCTGCTCGGCACCTTGCAGCTGTCGGTGGGCACCACCCTGCTCGCCGTCGTGCTCGGCACCACACTCGCGTGGCTCACCACGCGCACCGATCTGCCGTGGAAGGGCTTCTTCCGCGCGACGCTCACGATTCCCTACATCATCCCGCCGTACATCGCCGCCGTTGCGTGGATCACGCTCGCCAACCCGCAGGTCGGCTTCGTCAACCAACTGCTGGGTAGCGCCGTCCTCGACATCTACTCGATGGCCGGCCTCACGTGGGTCCTTGCGCTCAGCTTCTATCCATACGTGTTCCTGACCGTGCGGGCGGCGCTGGAGAGCGCGGATCCATCCCTGGAAGACGCGGCGCGCATGAGCGGAGCCCGGACGTGGCGCGTGCTCAAGGACGTCTCCCTGCCGCTCATGCGCCCCGCCATGATCGCCAGCGGCGGGCTCGTGTTCATGGCGACGGCTTCGGCCTTCGGCGCGCCGGTGCTGATCGGCAACGCCGCGCGCCTGGACTTCCTCAGCACGAGCATCTTCGACGCGTACGCCAGCGGCCTGGGCGGCATGGCCCAGGCCAGCAGCCTGGCCTGCCTGCTCTTCGTGTTCGCGCTCGTGCCGATGCTGCTGCGTGGCGCGCACCACGCCGTGCTGACCGGCAAGGCGTCCAGGCCCACCTTGGTACGCCTCGGCCGCGCGCGGAGGCCCGTGCAGGCGGCGGTCACCCTGTTCGTGGCCGTCGGCATCTTGATCCCCGCGGCGGCGGTGGCGCTGTCCGCCTTCCTGCGCGTGGCGGGCGACCTCAGTCCAGGCAACTTCACCTTGCAGAACTTCGACGTCCTGCGGGAGCCGGAGAACACGCGGGCGATCTTCACCTCGCTGGGCCTGGCTGCCCTGGCCGCAACCGCCGCCGTCGCGCTGGGCGGGCTCATCGCCTGGCTGCAGATCAAGACACGTAGGCGCGGGCGGCACCTGCTCTCAGGCCTCGCGTCCCTGCCGCTTGCCACGCCCGGCACCGTCCTGGCGCTGGGACTGATCCTCGTGTGGACGCGTCCGATCCGCCTCACCAACACCCTCTGGATCCTGCTCATTGCC
Source organism: Planctomycetota bacterium (assembly GCA_024639415.1). Lineage (GTDB taxonomy): Bacteria > Planctomycetota > PLA2 > PLA2 > JAEUHO01 > JAHEIK01. The sequence continues at coordinate 1,132 of JAHEIK010000503.1, read as the reverse complement.
TACGTCGCGAAGTACGTGGCGCTCGCCGCGCGCTCGATCGGGGAAGGCCTCGGCACCGTCGACGACGCGCTGCCCGAGGCGGCGCGCGTCAGCGGAGCCCGCGGCGTCTTCCTGTTGCGCACCATCTGGGTGCCGCTCGTCCTACCGTCGATCGTCGCCGGCTGGTTCCTGGTGTTCATGCCCGCCTTCAGCGAGCTCACCATGTCCGTGCTGCTCGTGGGCGGCGACACCAAGACGATCGGCACCCAGATGTTCAAGATGCGCGACTACGCCAGCCCGACCTCGGCGTCCGTGCTCGCGACGGTCGTGCTGGCGCTCGTGATCGGTTCGAACCTGTTGCTGCGCCGCTTGTCCGGAGGACGCTACGGTGTCTAGGGAGCCTGTATGAGTGCCGTCACCTGCGAGAAGCTGAGCAAGGCGTTCGACGGCAACCCCGTCCTGAAGGGCTTCGACCTCAGCGTTGCCTCGGGCACCTTCGTCTCCCTGCTCGGTGCGTCGGGCTGCGGGAAGACCACCGTGCTCCGGCTGGTGGCCGGTCTCGAGGAGCCCGATGGCGGGCTCGTCCGGGTGGGGGAGCGCGTGGTCGTCGACGCGACCGCCGGCACCTTCGTGCCGCCCGAGGACCGCCGGATCGGCATGGTGTTCCAGTCCTACGCCGTGTTCCCGCACATGACCGTGCTCGAGAACGCCGCCTACCCCTTGCGCGTGCGCGGGCTGGGACGGCAGGAGCGGGAGAAGCGCACGCGGGAGATCCTCGCGCTCGTGGGCCTCGACGGGCTCGAGGCTCGCAAGCCGTCGCAGCTCTCCGGCGGGCAGCAGCAGCGTGTGGCCCTGGCGCGGGCCCTGGTCATGGAGCCCGACGTCCTGCTGCTCGATGAGCCCCTCTCCAATCTCGACGCGAAGCTGCGCGTGCGCATGCGGCGCGACATCCGACGCATCCAGGAGCAGACCGGCTTTACCGTCCTGTACGTCACACACGACCAGGAGGAGGCCCTGGAGGTCTCCGACCGGCTTGTGATCATGGAAGAGGGCGTCATACTCGCCGAGGGCACGCCGGACGAGATACGGGATCATCCGTTCCTCGTTGCCGAGGAGGACGCACAGTCGTGAAGGCCTACCTGCTGGACATCGA
>JAHEIK010000502.1 GCA_024639415.1 Planctomycetota bacterium | reverse complement strand
ACTCCAAGGGCGGGCCCGGCGTCCCTTGGGCCTGTAGGGGCGGGTTACATACCCGCCCACGAGCCTTGATTCGCCGCGCCTCGATCGCCTAGTCGCGGTGGTCGATCTCCCGCAGCGCTGCTTGGATCGACCTCTCGATGCCGTATCCGTCGCCGGTGATGCCTGCGCGAAGCATGCTGCGGAGGACACCTGCCTCGGTTCCGCCCGGGCGCGCCATGCGCCCCAGCATGATCACCGCGTAGCGCACGACCCAGCCGTCACGGTGCTGGATGGCCTCGAGGAGGAGCGGGAGTGCTGGGGCACCCACGTCCTCGAGGGCCTCGGCTGCGGGCTCGTAGATCGGTGGGCCGGCCCCCGCGCAGAGCCCATGGATCAGGGCTCGGCAGGCGTCGTCGTTGGTTTGGGCGTGGGGGACGAGAAGCGTCATGACGCGACCCAAGGGGCGTCGACGCTCATCCACCCGGTAGATCAGTTCCTCCACGGTCATCCCGCGCAGCTTGGCGTCGTCGAGCTCGAGGAAGACCAGCGGTACCGCGAGGCCCACCAAGGCGAGGACCGTAAGGCTGAGCCGGCGTCCGTGAGACATGGTGGCCCCTTTACCCGTCCTTGTCCTGCTTGATGGCGCAGTGCTTGAAGTGCTTCGGGGCGATGCCGTTGAAACGATAGCCCTCCAACCGCTTGTGTGTGGCGGTCCAGCGGATGCGGCGGAACTTGTAGCGCCAGACGGCGTCTCTCACCACGATGTCCTGCATCTCGCGCAGGAGCTCTTCGCGCTCCTGGCCGGGTTCGGTCGCTCGGCACTCCTCGTAGACCTCGTCGAACTCCGGATTCGAGTACCAGGTCGCGTTGGGTTCCGGGGTGTTGCGGCTGTAGAAGCACATGAGGAAGTTCTGCGCGTCGGGGTAGTCGGCGTGCCACGAGCTGGACCACATCTGGGCTTTGCCGGCCTTGGCGTCCTTCCGCAGCTCTTTCCACTCCTTGGCGATCGGCTCTACGCGCAACCCGACCTCCTTCAAGTGCTTCTGGAATATCTCGAAGCTGTTGCGCGCGCCGACGTCCGGCGTGATGTGCATCTTCAGGACCTGGATCTTCGAGGTGTCGTCGATGCCTGCCTCCTGCAGGACCTCGCGGGCGACCGCCAGCGCTTCTTCGCGGGTCTCCTTCTCTCCGGGGAGGGTGGGATTCGTGAAATCACGCTTGTAGCCGGCCATCTCGGGCAGCACCGGTCCGTAGATGCGCTCGGAGCGGTACGTGTAGAGGCGCGTCAAGGCGTAGACGTCGTCCGTCGCCAGGCAGATGGCGGTGCGCAGTGCTTTGCCCTTCTCGCCGGCTGGATGGCCGAGGACCTTGTCCTTCATGTTGAAAGCGTCGTAGTGGACCTCCAGGCGCGGATCGCGGTGGAGCTGGACGCCGCGCTCGAGGAGGTAGGGGAGCAGCCTGCCTGTCCTCACGTCCACGGCGGTCGTGAACGCATCGCGCGCCACCTCCGCACAATCCGCCTCGTTGGCGAGGAACGCGGCCCAGGCGCTGCGCGGATCCTTGTACGTCCTGACGATGACGGTCTCATTGCGTGGCAGCGCGTGGGTCGGACCGCCCTCCATGGCCGGGATGCTCGTCTCCTTGCGGTACCGGGGATTGCGGCGCAGCGTCAGGGCCTTGGTTCCGTCGTAGAGCAGCACCCGGTAGGGGCCGCTACCCACCGCATGCCGCTCCAGCTTGGTGCCGTACTTGAGCACGGCCTCATGCGGGTAGATCGAGGTCCAGGTCGACGCCAGCAACCATGCCAGCTCGGGTGTGGGTTCCAGGAGATGCACGCGCAGCGTGTGGTCGTCGACGACCTCGAGCCCCGCGACCTCCGTGTAGCCCTCCGTCGTCCGGTACGCAGAGCGCGTTGGATTGACGCTGGGCTTCTTCGAAGCGGCCCGGAAGCGGTCCAGCCCCTTGATCTTGCGCTCGAACATCCACGTGTGTGGGCTCTGCACGTTGGCGTCCATCAGTCGCTTGAGGCAGAAGACCACGTCGTGCGCCGTGACCTCCCGTCCGCGGGAGCCCTGGAAACAGGCGTCGTCGATGAAGTGCACGCCCTTGCGGATGCGGATCGTCTGTGTCAAGCCGTCTTCGGAGGTCTCAGGCAGTGCGGCTGCCAGGGCCGGCTTCAAGCGGAATGGCCGGGGCTCGTGGGCATGCTCGTAGAGCTGATCGAAGATGTTGTGTACGCAGGTGCGTGCGGCCTCGCTGGAGGCCATGGCTGGATCGAGGGTCTCGATCGCGCCCGTCAGGGCGAAGCGCACCGTGCCGGCGGGGGGCGTGTCCGGGGCGGCACTGGCGCTCCCGTTGAGAAGCAGCACTACGAGGAGGAGGGTCGCACGCATCCCTGGAGCATACGGCCGGGGTCTCCAGATCCGGACGCGCCTGCCGAGCGTGCCGTATCGCCCGCGCAACGCATGGCGTCAGCCGCAGGTTCCAGCGGAAGGAGCGCCGTACAAGGAGACGTGCTCGGGCGGAGCCGGGTCGAACGCACGTGTGCGCAACCACGGGAGGAGAATGGTGGAGGCAAGGGGATTCGAACCCCTGACCCCCGCCTTGCAAAGGCGGTGCTCTAGCCAGCTGAGCTATGCCCCCGACCAAGCTCGGCATCTTGCCATGAGACCGCCCGTCGCCGTAGCAAGTTGGAGGCCGAGCGCGGCGGGCTCGGGCCACCCGCGACCGTGACCCGCAGGCCCGTGCGGCGTCACAGTCGTCGGCCTCCTGGGGCGCTGCCGTGGGCGCCGGGATACTCTTCTTTCCCCACGGGAGATGTGCATGCGGAGCCGGATCGCCAGAGGCGCGCTGATCATCGTGGCGCTGCTTGCCCTCGGATGCAGGTCCGACACGCCGCGCCCCGCGCGAACGTGCCTGCCGGCGGCCGCGCCGGAGCGCCCGCGCGTGGCAGCCGCGCCCGTCGTCGCGTTCTCTCCCGTGCCTCTTCCTGCCGACTTCGAGCCGTGGCCCGACGGGCCGCTGCTGACGCCGCTCTGGCCGCACGGGCTCTGTCGGAGCACGGACCTCGAGTACGGCTACCTGCTCGAGACGGGCTTCCGCTACGAGGGGAAGTCCACGCTCGTCTTTCTGGCCGACGGCGAGCTGCTGCACGAGGCACCGTTGACCTCGACGGAACCCCTGGTGCACGCCAGCCTGTCGCTGCGCGTGGCCGAGGCCTTTCTGAGCGGG
>JAHEIK010000100.1 GCA_024639415.1 Planctomycetota bacterium | reverse complement strand
GCCCTCATCCTGGGCGCGGCCGGCCGCGTCGGCATGCTCGCCCAGCGGGAGAGCGAGCGCCTCGAGCATAAGGTACGTGAGGTGCACGAGACGCTCGACGAGGAGGTCGTGAAGCGCCAGGCCCTCGAGGACGAGAAGGACCACGTCATCTCGGAGCTCAAGCTGGCCCAGGCCATCCAGGCGACGCTGCTCCCCGAGAGCATCCAGCGCCAGGACTGCGAGGCCGTCGCGCGCAGCATCCCCACCCGCTACATCGGCGGCGACTACGTGCACTGCAACGTCGTCAAGGATCGCTGGCTGTACCTCGTGCTGTTCGACGTGTCGGGTCACGGTATCTCGGCCGCCATGGTCGTCGCCAGGCTGCACGGCATGGTGCGCAGGCTGACCCTCACGCGCCAGCGCCCCGTCCAGATGCTCCAGCGCCTGAACACGGCTGCCGGACGCCTGCTGCGCCACACGTACTTCTTCCTCACGGCCGTGGCGGCCCGCATCGACCTGCACACCGGCGAGCTGGACTACGCCACGGCCGGCCACCCCGCCCAACTGCTCCTGCGCAAGAACGGCAGTGTGGAAGCGCTGCGCACACGCAACCGGCTGCTCGGCATGGACGACGACATCATCGCGCGGAGCGAACCGTCGAAGCGCGTCATGCTGCAGCCGGGCGACTCCGTCGTGCTGTTCACGGACGGCCTCTACGAGGTGCTGCAGGATGGCGCAGGCGCCATGCTCGGCGAGGACGGCCTGCGCGAGCGCATCGCCGGTCTCGGCACCCTCTCGCCGCAGCTCCTGATCGGCGAGGCCCTGCAGGAGCTCTCCGAGTACCAGGGCAGCTCCGAGTTCGACGACGACGTGACCATGCTGGTCGCGCGCTATCTCGGCCGCGACGGCGAAGACGGGAACGCCTAGAGCACCGCGTCGAGCTCGCTTGCGAAGCTGAACAGGCCGTAGATGCCGCCCGTGTGCAGGAACACCGTCGCACCCTCGCGCTCCATGCGTCCCGCCCTGAGCTCCTCGTAGAGCGCACGGAAGGCCTTGCCCGTGTAGACGGGATCGAGGATCAGCCCCTCGGTGCGCGCCACGTGCGCGTAGAAGGCAAGCTCGTCCGCGGTGGCCTGCGCGTAGCCCACGCCCTTGTAGCCCTCGAGGATGGTGAAGGACGCGGACGCCCCGCAGCCACGCTGGATACGCCGCACGACCTCCTCGAAGTACGCACGGTCGTCGCACACGGCGACGCCGATCACCTCGACCCCGGCGTGATCCGCCAAGCCGAGCGCGAGGCCCGCCGTCGTCCCCCCACTGCCCACGGCATGGACGACGCGCCGCACGTCCACGCCCTGCGCGTCGGCTTGCTGCGACAGCTCCCCGGCGCCCGCGATGTAGCCCCACGCGCCCACGGCGTTGCTGCCCCCCTCGGGAATCACGTAGGGCGTCTTGCCGGCGGCCCGCAGCCCGTCCGCGATCTGCGCCATGAGCGCGTCGCGGTCCTCCCACTGCGCGTGGGTGATGAACGTGGTCTCCGCCCCGACGAGTCGATCGAGTAGGAGGTTGCCGTCAGGCAGGTCCGGCTCGGCACCGCGCAGCACGAGGTGGCTCGCCAGCCCGCGCCGGGCCGCCGCGACGGCGGTCGCCCGGCAGTGGTTCGACGTGACGGCCCCACACGTGACGAGCGTGTCGGCGCCCTCGGCCTCGGCCTCGCCAAGCAGGAACTCGAGCTTGCGCACCTTGTTGCCCGAGAGCGCCGCGCCGGTGAGGTCGTCGCGCTTGACCCAGAGGTCGCAACCGATCTCGGCGGAGAGGCGGTCCAGGCGCTCGAGCGGCGTGGGCAGGTTCGCAAGCGAGATGCGCGGCGGCGGGCTGGGCTGCATGGCGGGAGCATACCCGCCGCCCGCCGCCCGTGGATCGCCGGTAGCGCCGCGTCACAGGGCGCGCACGCAGACCTGCGCAGCAGTCCGCAGGTGTCGCCCCCGAGCCACGCTATCGGCCTGAATCAGCTTGGGTACGCGGCTTGCGCTTCGTGCCCCCGGTGGCACGACCGGGAGACGCCGGCCGTGCTCCACCGGGGGTGGACCCACCGCATGGAACGCACGGCCGGCCAACGCACAGCGACGCCCCGCGGGGTGCTGCGCAGGTTGCGCTGGCCGCTCGCCACCTCGCTGGTCCTGCACGGCCTCGTCCTGGCCGGCGCCATCTGGTGGGCCGTGGACCGCTCCGCCGCGGAGCAGGTCCCAGTCGCGGGCATCCTGGCGCTGCGCCCGGCCGCGGCCGAGCCGGAGCTCGTGCCCGAGGTGATCGTCACGCCGCCGGACCTGGAGGACGAGTTCGACTTCGCCGACGCGCTGGAGCAGGTGGTGCTGGAGGCGCAGCCCGTCCAAGAGGACGAGCTCTTCGACGACGAGACCGACTGCGAGGCCGCGGAGCCCCTTACGTGCTTCGAGGTCCCGCTGACGGCCGCGCAGGGCCGTGAGCCTCCGCCCCCTCCCGCGCCCCTCGTTCCCGTGCGCGTGGCACCTCGGCCGAAGCCGCGTCCGGCGGTCGTGACCGTACGCCCCGCACCCCGCCGTCCCCCGCCGCCTCCGCGCGCTGCGCCGGTCCCCGTCCGCAACCCGCCCTTGCGCGTCGTGTTCGCTCCTGACCGACGGCGCTACTACCCGCAGGCGGCTCTGCGCCGCGGCCTGGGCGGCCGGACCCTGGTGCGGCTGACGATCGATGCGAACGGCCGCGTGACCAGCGCCGCCGTCGCCCAGACGAGCGGCTACCCCGTGCTCGATCGCGCAGCCGTCGCGCTCGCGTACGCCTACCGCTTCACGACCGGATACGGGATGCGCGCGACGCGCCTGCCCGTCTCCTTCCGGCCGCCGGCCGGCCGTTACGGCTCTTGACGGAGGATCCACCATGGCACCGATCCGGGTCGCCGCATGCCTGCTCGTCGTGATCGTCATGCTGGGCGCAGGCGCCCAGGCCGACGAGCCTGCCCCGTCCAAGACGCAAGAGCCCAAGCCGCTGACGCCTGAGCCGCAGGCTCCGCAGATTGCGGAAGAGCCGCCGGAGCCGGCCGAGGACGTCAACACCAATCCGCGCAGCGGCGAGGCGCCCCTGACCGCCTTGGCCGGCTGGAACGCGGCGCTCGTCATGGACAACGGCGGCACCGGCGTGTGGACCGTGAAGTCGTACCAGGTGTTCGAGCACTTGGGGGCCCCCGAGGTGGTCGGCCTGGACGACAAGGGACGCTGCCACGTGCTCATGTCCTACAGCGGCACGTGGGCACCGATCTCGGTCCTGCACGACGGCGGCTGGCTCGGCGGCCTCACGCACGGCGACGTCGATCCGCGCGTCGAGGGCAAGGAGCTGTATACCGGCAGCCGCCGCGGCAACATCTTCCAGGTGCGCGCGTACGACCAGACGCTGGTCGACGGGCGTCTGATCGCGACGATCGAAGGGCGCGAGATCCACACGCTCGTGTCCGGCGACCTCGATCCGCGTACCGCGGGACCCGAGCTGATCGCGTTCACCCGCCCCGGCGGCGTGTTCCGCATCACGGCCACGGGCAAGGACGGCGGCTTCGAGGTGACGAAGCTCGCCGACATCAAGGGCCGCGTGCGCGACGCGCTCGTCCTGCCGGGGACCCCGCGCACGCAAGCGCGCATCGCGTGCGTCTCACGCCGCGGGACCCTGCGCCTGCTGCAGATCACCAAGCAAGGCCTGCTCTGGGAGACCGTCCACGGCACGTCGATGGGCCGGGGGCGTGTCACGCGCAAGCCGGCACGCGCCGGCGAAGCGACCGTGCTCTACACGACGCTGGACGACGGCCGGATCATGCGCCACGAGGAGAGTCCCAAGGGCTGGCGCCACGAGACGATCTACCTCGGGCCGCAAGGGCCGCGCGGTGTGGCCGCGGGGCGCTTCGACGCCGACCCCGCCGTCGAGACGGTCGCGGTCTTCGGCTACAGCAAGCGCGTCGAGCTGCTGACACGCACCGCAGAGGGCTGGAAGGCCGAGACGATCTTCGAGGATCCCGCCAAGGGGCACTGGCTGTGTGTGGGCGAGGTGGACGGCCGCAACGCGACCCAGGAATTGTTCGCCTGCGGCTTCGGAGGCCGGATCGTCCAGCTCATGCGCCCCCCCGGCTACGGCCGGGAGGAAGCCGCTAGCGCGCGATAGGAACCCGGAAGCGGGCGCGCGCGCGCTCGACCTGTGGACGCGCGGCGCAGCCCGCAAGGTGGTCGTTGACCAGCCCCATGGCCTGCATGAAGGCGTAGACCGTCGTGGGCCCCACGTAGCTCCAGCCGCGCTGCTTCAGGTCCTTGCTGAGCGCAGTGGACGTGGGCGTCTGCGCCAGCTTCAGCAACGCGCCTTTCGTCATCCGCCGCGGCCGCTCCGCGGCGGGCGGCTCATGGCGCCAGATGTAGGCCCCCAAGGACCCGTACTCACGCACGAGCTCCTGCGCGCGCTTGGCGTTGTTCAGCACGGACTCGATCTTGCCTCGGTGGCGGACGATGCCGGCGTCCCCCAGGAGACGATCGACGCTTCGGCGGTTGAGGCGCGCGACGGCGTCGATCTCGAAGTCGCGGAACGCCTTGCGGAAGTTCTCGCGCTTGCGCAGGATCGTCCACCAGCTCAAGCCCGACTGGAAGCCCTCCAGACAGAGCTTCTCGAACAGACGCTGGTCGTCGTCGACGGGCCGGCCCCACTCGTTGTCGTGGTAGTCCCGGTAGAGTTCCTCGCCGCCGCACCACCAGCAGCGCGCCGTGCCGCTCGTATCCAGGGAGATGCCGGCGCGCTGCGTCATGCGCGCAGCCTACCCGGGCCTGTGGGCGCAGCCGGCCCAGGCAGAACCTGCTAGGCTCTGCGGCTTGATCGGGAGTGAGCATGGGCATTGTCGTATTCGGCGCCACGGGCTACACGGGCCGCTTGACGGTCGCGGCCATGGTGCGCCGCGGCCTCCGGCCCCGCATCGCCGGGCGCGATCGGGCAGCGCTGGACCGGCTGAGCGCCGCCCACGGCGGACTGGACACGGCCCTCGCTGACGCGACGAAGCCGGACACCGTGCGCGCGCTCGTAGCCGCAGACGACGTGCTCGTGACCACGGTCGGTCCGTTCCTGCGCCGCGGTCGAGCCGCTGCGGACGCGTGCATCGCGGCCGGCGCGCACTATCTCGACGCGAGCGGGGAGCCCGCGTTCGTGCGCCGCATGTACGAGACGTACTCGGGCCCCGCGACGAAGGCAGCCGTGGTCATGCTGCCTGCCTTCGGGCACGACTTCGTACCTGGCCATGCCTGCGCGGGGGAGGCCTTGCGACGCGCGGGCGCGCAGGCCACGCGTGTGGAGGTTGCGTACTTCCTCACGGGGCGCGACCGGCGGCCGAGCGCCGGCTCGCTGGCGACCTTCTTCGAGGCCCTGGACCGGCCGGGCCTCGCCTGGCGCGACGGGCGACTCGTGGAGGAGGCGGCGGGCGAGCGACTAGCCCACTTCGACACGGGCCGCACCCTGCGCAGTCCGGCGTTCAACCTGCCGTCCTCAGAGCACATCTTCCTGCCGCGGACCTACCCGCAGCTGCGTCGTGTCGACGCCTGGCTCGGGTGGTTCGGCGCGGGCAGCTACTGGGTCCCGGGCATCCAATGCGCCGAGCGCATGTTCGGCGCCGTCTCCTTGTGGCGACCGGTCCTCGAGCGGGTTGCCTCGTTGGCCGTGGGGCCTGAGGGCGGGCCCTCCCGAAAGCAGCGCTCGAAGGCCGGCTGTCACGTGCTGGCAGTCGCGAGCGGTCCCGGCGGCACGCTCGCACGCGCCGAGCTGCGCGGCACGAACGTGTACGACCACACGGCCGAGCTGCTCGCGTGGGGTGCGGAGCGCGTCGCCGCCGGTGACGTGACGCAGCGCGGCGTACTGGGCCCCCTCGAAGCGTTCGACCTCGACGCGCTGCTCGCGGCAAATCGCGAGGCAGGGGTCCGCTGATCACGGCCCGCATACCCTACGCCTCTTCGCCCACGTCCTCGGGGCCCTCGAGGATCTCCTCGAAGACCTCGGCCTCGCCCGTGGAGCGCAGCACGAAGTAGGCGATGAGCGTGATCAGCAGCGCAAACGTCACCGCCCCGCCGCCCGCAGCAGCTCCGGCGGCACCGATGAACCAGATCGACGCCGCGGTCGTCACGCCGTGGGCCGTGTTGCCTGCGCGGAAGATCGCCCCCGCACCGAGGAAGCCGATGCCCGTAGCGATCGACTGGATGAGCCGGTTGAAATCGGCGATCGTGCCGAGCCCCGCGACGGTGAAGCTGACGACCCCCAGGTGCACGAAGGCGGCCGCACCCACACACACGAGGATGTGCGTCCGCGTGCCGGCGGGCTTGTGGTGGAACTCGCGCTCCCGCCCCACGATGAAGCCGCAGACGGTCGCCGTGCCGAGACAGACGAGCGCATCCACGAGGAGGAACAGCGATTCCTCCAGCGAGCCGGGGAACCAACGACCGAGCAGGTTGGCTACGACCATGGAGAGATCGTAGGACCGCGGGGTGACGGCCCGGGGCTACACCTCGGCTTCGAGGAAGACGCGCGGGGCGGGCTTGAAGCCGCAGGTGTCCAGGAAGTGGAGCAGGTCCCACTGGTTCCAGTCCGCATGCGTCTGGATGCGCTCGATGCCGACGGCGCGCAGGTTGGTACGGAACTGGTTCAGCAGCGAGTGACCGATGCCGGAGCGCGGGCGCTCCGGGTCCACGCCGATCGTGTCCAGGATGGCGACCGGGTCCGCTACGCCGAACTCCCCGTAGTAGAGCCGCCCCATCAAGAAGCCGACGAGGTGACCGTCCACCTCGGCGCCCAGGGACACGACGATGCGGGTATCCCGCAGCGCCTCCTCCAGCTTGAGCTTCAGGTAGTCCCGGCGCGACTCGCCGACGAGGCGCTTGTCGATGCGCACGATCGCGTCGAGGTCGTCGCGCGTCAGGGTTCGCACGGGAATGCGGTCGTACTCGTAGATGGCCTCTTCGCCCGAGCGCTCGACGATGTCCGGCATCGGTTCTCTCCGCTGAGGTGGCTGCTTGGATTGCGGTGACTACATGCACTGCCCGGCGTCTACGCGCAGGGTCGTGCCGGTGATCTGGCGTGCGTCCTCGGACAGCAGGAAGACGACGGCGCCGGCGACGTCCTCGGGCTCGGAGACGCGCTTCAAGGCGGATTCCTCGACGGCCCGCTCCACGATGGCGGGCGGCAGCGCGGCCGTCATCTCCGTCTGCACCAAGCCGGGGGCCACGGCGTTGACCCGGATGCCGAAGGCGCCCAGCTCGCGCGCCGCCGTCTTCGTGAGCGCGACGAGCCCGGCCTTGGACGCGGCGTAGTTGGACTGGCCGAACTTGCCGCGGAAGCCGTTGATGGAGGTCACATTGACGATCGCGCCACTGCCGCGCTCCCGGAGGTGCGGCGTGGCCTCGCGCAGGACGTGGAAGGCCCCGGTCAGGTTGACCTCGAGCACCTGCGTCCAGTCGCGGTCCGCCATCTTCCAGAGGACGCCGTCCCGCGTGATGCCCGCGCTCTGCACGACGCCGTCGAGCGCACCGAAGTGCTCGAGCGTCTGCCCCATGGCCTCCTTGACGCTCCCGGACGAGGTGACGTCGCAGACCAGCTCGAGGAGGTCGGCCGGCGCGTCGCCCTCCTCGGGCGCGACGTCCCACGCCGCCACGCGGGCACCGTGGCGCAGGAGCCGGTGCACGATGGCGCGTCCGATCCCGGCGCGCCCCCCGGTGACGATGAAGATCTTGCCCTGCAGGCTGGAGAGGTCGGCGTTCACGGCTGAGCAGCCCCCATGCCGGCGATCGCGTCGCCGCGCTCGCTGAGGACCTCATGGCGGTACGCACCCCACAGCGCCGAGCCGATGGAGCCGGCCAGGATGGAGTCGGGGTGGACGCGCACGTCGAAGTTGCGGTTCTGCTCGGCGAGCGTCTCCTCGACGGCGGCCTTGAGCCCCGAGTCTGCGGCGAGGCCACCGGTGAGGAGCACCGTGTCCTCGACCTTCGCGGCGGCGAGCAGGCGCACGAGGCGCCCGGCCATCGACAGATGGATGCCCTTGAGGATGTCGGGTGTCGTGATGCCGCGCGAGACCATGTTGATGACGTCCGTCTCGGCCAGCACCGCGCAGATGCTCGAGCATTGCTCGGGCGTGCCGGCGCTCCTGGAGAGCTCACCCACCTCGTCCAGCGCGATGCCGAGGTAGCGCGCGATGTTCTCGAGGAACTGGCCTGAGCCCGAGGCGCACTGGTTCGTCATGCGGTAGCCGAGGACCTTCGAGCGGTCGTCCATGAGGATCGCCCGCGCATGCAGCGCGCCCACGTCGAGTACCGCGCGCGCCTCCGGCAGCAGGAAGAGCCCGCCGCGGGCGTGGGCCGTCATGCTGTAGAAGTGGCCCGTGCGGAACGGCACCAGCTCGCCCTCGCCCGTCGTGGCCACGTAGTCGATCTGGTCGGGCCGAAGTCCCGCGTCTTCCAAGGCCGACTCGTAGGACTCCTTGATGACCGCGACCGGATCGCGGCGCCGGATCCGGTCGATGCTGCGGCCCAGCACCTTCGCATCCGCGCCGCGGCCCTCGAGGACTGCGGTCTTGATCGTGCTGCTGCCGACGTCGATGCCTGCGGTGTACGTCATGGTGCCTCCTGCTCAGACCGCTGCCACAGGGGCTTCCTTCGCGTCGCGCTGTGCGAACAGCGCGGCCCCGATGGCGCCCGTGTAGATGGAGTCAGGTGAGATGTTGATCGTGCGCTCGCCGTAGTTCTCCTCGACGAGCTTGTGGAGCGCATCCACGGCAGCCGGGTTCTTGGCCACGCCTCCGGTGAACGTGAACTCGTCGTCGATGCCGCCCGAGCGCGCGAGCAAGCTCATCGCTCGCAGCATCATGGCGCGGTGCAGACCGGCGAGCACGTCCTCCCGCTTGTCCCCCAACGTGAGGCGATCACGCAGCTCGGCGCCCGCGAAGACCGTGCACGTGGAGCTGATCTTGATCGTGCGACAGCTCTTCTGGGCAAGCGGCCCGAGCTCGTGGACACCGAGGTTCATCTCGTCGGCGATGTAGCCCAGGTAGCGCCCGCAGCCGGCCGCGCAGCGGTCGTTCATCTGGAAGCTCGTGACGATGCCTTGGTTATCGACCTGGATGGCCTTGGTGTCTTGTCCACCGATGTCGAGCACCGTGGCCGTCTTCGGGAACATCCAGTGCGCGCCCAGGCCGTGGCAGAGGATCTCCGAGCGGATCTGGTCCTTGCGAAACGGCAGCTTGCTGCGTCCGTAGCCGGTGCCGACGGAGTTGACTTCGTCCAGCTCGATGGCGGCGACGCTCATGACGACGGCCTCGAGCTGCTCGGCGAGTCCGCCCCAGCGCTCGGCCTGCTCGGCCAGCACGTGCTTGAGCGCCGGCCGGACGTTGGCCGCGAAGGAGACGTCGAGCTCCTGGTTCTCGACCTGCAGGATGGAGCGATCGAAGATGCTCATCAGGAGGTCGAAGCCGAAGCCCTCTTCGCGCACACCCTCCGCCCGGTGCATGAACGCCGTCGTGGCGTTGTCGCGGAAGAAGTCCGAGCGCTTCGCAGCATCCGGAGCGAAAAGGGCCGGGATCTCGGCCCACATGGCGTCCGTGATCTCCTTCAGGCGCTCGTCGAGCTTGGGCCGCAGCTCCAGGTACTTGTCGCGGTCGAGTTCCGCCAGCATCACCTCGGCGAGCGCGCTCTGCTGGACCGCGTACTGCTCCCGGCGGAAATGACGCTCGAGCGTTTGCGTCAGCTCCTCGCACTCCTCCTCGGAGAGCCCCTCGTCCTTCAGCGCGCGGGCAAAGAGCCCGAAGCGTGCGTTGATGAACGCCTCTACGCGAGCGACGGCACACGCCACGTCGTAGTTGCTGCGGCTGTTGGTGATGCCGCGCCCCAGCAGCTGTTCCTGATCATCGATGACCACGGCTTTCGTCGTGGTCGAGCCGAGATCCACGCCTACGTAGCACTTCATACCCCACCTCCGGTGACCGCAACGGCGCCACGCTTCTGCTCCACCATCTGGAAGTACGACTCGAGTCGGTTCTTCACATTGGCGGCCGAGAAGTAGCGCGGGTCCACGAGGTCGGATTCGAAGAAGCCCCCGGGACGCCCGGTACGCTCCTCTACCTCGCGGAGAATCAGCAGCTGACCCGCGCTGAATGAGTTGCAACTCTTGATCGAGTTGATGAGGAAGCCGTCGGCTTCGTAGTCCTCGACGTACTTCGCGATCATGTCCGTGCGCGCGGGCAGGTTCAGGTTCGTGTAGCAGCCGAGGCAGTACTCGGCGAGCGACTCGAGCGGCCGGTCCGGATCGTGACGGAAGCCGTCCTCGTAGACGCCGCCGACCTTCGTGTAGGTCGAGGCGACGACGACGGCACCCTCGTCGTAGAACATCTTCCACAGGTCGCGGAAGTTGGTCCA
>JAHEIK010000501.1 GCA_024639415.1 Planctomycetota bacterium | reverse complement strand
GCCCATCGTCGCCTTGTCGAGACCGGCGAACTGAGCGACGCGTCCTTCGACGTCGCCACGCTCGGCACCGAGCACGTGCTTGAGGATGCCCGCGCCGTCTTCGTCGTAGCGCCCCTGGGCGAGACCGTCGAGGTCTTCGAGCACGCTGCCGTCGTGATCGCGCTCGAGGGCCTTGGCCAGTGCGGTCGTGCCGCCACGCCGACGTGTGTTGTTGGACAGTGCCGAGAGCAGCAGCGGGAGTCCGGCCTGGATGCCGCCTTGCGTCTGCTCTTCCGAGACGCCGAGGCGATCGCCGATGCGGCGGGTGGGCTCGCCCTCGAGGGCACGGGTCAGTTCGCGGAAGATCGAGCTCATCGGAGGCCTCCTTCGGGGCCCGCCAGGGTACTCCTTGGGCCTGCACGCGCGAGCCGATTCGGCCGGTACGGAGGGGCGCGCAAGCTCTCGGCGTCCGCGCAGCGGCCCTGTCTCCCTCCATCCTGATTCCGACAGTCTCGACTGAGCAGGCTGAACTGGACGACGGCGTCCTGGAGAGCCTGACGAGACGATGGTCGTAGATCCGATTGCGGCTCGTCGTGCCCATCCCGGCATCGCGTCATTGGGCGTCGCGGCCGGCGACTCGGACCGCCGAGGAGTAGTCCCTACGAGGCCAGGATCGGGCGAACCAGTGCAGCCCCTGCTTCGCAAACGGGCCAGCGCCGCTGGGCTGCCTGCAACCCCCGCAGAACGCGGCGGCTCACGGCAGGTCCCGAGGCCGCGAACGCGTGCGCTGCTTGCCTCAGATCGTCAGGTCGGTCCTCTTCCAGCACCTCGATCAGCAGCGCCGCTTGGTGCAGGTCCTTGCCACTCTTCACTTGTTGCATCGTCGAGCGGGACTGGCTGACCAACAGCTTGTGGAGAGCAAGTCGGGCCGGAGTCGGAACGATGACGAGCGATGCCGACGTGCCATCGGTCGTCAGGGCCGGCTGTGCCTCCCGCATGACGAGCGAGAGGTGCTTGATGGGTGCGGCAGCTGCCTTCAGGCGGGGAATGAAGATCGGCGCATGATCCCCGTCGCTTCCGGGAGTCAGCAGGTCCACGCGGAGCGTCTTCCCGCGCACGCGAAACGAGGATGACGGTTGGCTCGAGTCCAGTTGAGGGACGGGCACGAATCCCATTTGCAGACTGTCCAGCGTCCTCGGTACATCGGCTTCTGAGGACTCGAAGGCGACGCGCACGTGACTGGCGATGTCGACATCTTGGGTTCGCCACGCGGCGCCTGGCCATGCGACCCCCAGTTGGTTCCCGACCGCCTGGAACGCATGGGAGCCCACGAGGACCCCCCCCGCACGAAAGACACCGGCGTCCACGAGTGCTCGGATCACACGCGCAGGTGCGTGCGCCAGGGTCGCGATCCCGGCGGCTCTCATGAGGCCTCCGAGTCGCGCCAGAGCCTCACGGTCACGATCGACTTCCTGCTCCTTCGCTTCGCGTTGGGCGATGGCCCCGTCCACGGCCGGTGTCCTACGCCCGACGTTGAACTGGCGCTTCGTTCCACCCGGGTCCGAGTACTGGAAGTACACGTAGTCAGTGCCCTTGATGCGCTTGGTGGAGAACGAGCCCTGCAAGTGAGACCAGTCGCGCTCGCTCTCCATGGCGAGGAGCAAGGCCAGCGCTTCGGCGTAGAGGGTCTGGGTGTCTTCGGGGAGTCGGTCAATCATGGTTATACGCAGTATGACATCATTCTGCGTATAACCAACCCCTGGTGGCCTGCTGCAGCACCCCTTGGCGCCCTCCCTGGCCAAGCCACGGGCCATGCTGAATGGCCTCCGCTCGCATAGCCCCAACGTCTGCGCCGTCTAGAGATGGACGCGTCCGTTCGCAAAGCTGGGGTCGACGGCTCAATTCCGTCGCGGAAAGAGGTGGTACCCCCAACGGGATTTGAACCCGTGTTTTCGGCTTGAAAGGCCGATGTCCTAGACCAGACTGGACGATAGGGGCACGCGTCGACTGCCGACGCGCAGAGGGTCGCGGCACGAGCCGGAATGTCAAGCCGCAGTTGCGCGGATCTCGGGGGCGATAGAGGATGCCGCCATGCGACCCGCGGCTTGGATCAGCGCCCTCCTCGTCCTCCTGCTCGCCTCCCCGGCGGCCGCCAAATGGGGCGCTGACATCAACGCAGGGGCCGGACCGCGCCTCATCGAGGACATCGCCCCGGCCCTCGCCTCGATCCTCAAGACGCCGGAGGCCGGGCGCCTGGCGCGCATCGAGAAGGTCGCCCAGCAGTACGGCCTGGCCGGCATCGAGGCCATCAAGCGCTTCCGCAATCCGGAGTTCGAGCCGCTCTTCCAGCACCTGGCGCGGCACGCGGACTGGACCGTGCGCCACCGCGCCCTCTACGCGCTCGAGCAGTACGGCGGTCCGCAGGCGCTGCAGGCCGCCCTGTCGCAGATCGCTCACCCGGAGGTGCGGCTGCGGGAGAAGGCCGTCATCGCGTGCATCAAGCTGTGGGACGGAGGCAAGCTGCCGGAGACCGTTCGCGCGCGCCTGCGCGAGGAGGACGACTTCCACGTACGCCGCTGCCTCGCAGCGTTGGAGCAGCGCGCGGCGGGCAAGCTGCACGTGCTCAAGGTCTACGACGAGCACCTCGAGACGCGGCCGGACGGGCTCATGCTCACGCCGTTCCTCAGCGGCATGAACACCGCGTCCAAGGTCGCGCCCGGCTACAAGGCGAAGTCGAACGCGCGGCAGGGTGGCGGCAGCGCGTCGAAGCTGCCGCCGGCCGCGCGCTGGGTACGGCCGCTGCTGCGGCAGGGCACGGAGGTCGTGCAGGGTACGAGCCTGCAGCCGTTCGCGAACCTGCGTTCGAACGGCAAGGTCTATCACACCGGACTGGACATCGGCGCGTCGCTCGACGGCGCCGGCTACTACGCACCGGCGGCGGGCATCGTGAAGCTCGTGCACAGCGGCAGCGACATGGGCACGCTCATCGTCGTGGAGCATCACCTCGGCGGCAAGCAACTCGTCACCACGCTCTACATGCACGGGGGCGACACGGTGTTCGTGAAGCCGGGCGCGAAGGTCACGTGCGGTCAGCTGATCGGCACGATGGGTATGAGCTACAGCCTGGAGAACGGCGGCCACTACGCGCACCTGCACCTCGGCATGTATCCGGGTGCGTTCTCCATGACGCACAACTACGGCTACCGCGCGGTGACGGCGGGGCTCGCCGATTGGTACGACCCCAAGAC
>JAHEIK010000099.1 GCA_024639415.1 Planctomycetota bacterium | reverse complement strand
CATGATACTGCGTCCCTGACCTGGGTCCGCCCGCAGGGCTTGCCGCAAGACGGCGCCGAGGCTCGGTGTGGACTCCGGGCTGCGCGCCGCCACGACGATGCGCACGAGTCGGTCACGCAGCGGCCAGGGCAGCGGCCGCAGCATGGCCTCCTCCCAGGCCGGAAGGTGCGCGGGGTCCAGGCGCGGCTGCAGGGAGTACAGCCCCTTCGTCGGGAGTGGCTGCGCCGCGGACACGGCAAGCCCGAGCACCTTGCTGTGGCGGCCGTCGACACCCAGTTCCCGCAGCAGTTCCTTGAGTTGCGTCCCGTACTCGGTACGCCAGCGCGCCGTCTCCTGCTCCGCGGCTACGCGCTTGCGATCGAACGTCTCCTCGACGAGCCGCGACAGCCTGCGGTACGCGTCCGGGTGCCGGCGGACGGCAGCGCGATGGTCGGGATGCAACAGTTCGAGGCTCAGCCGCTTGAAGCGCCAGGACGGCCAACGCGGCGGACTCACGTACTGGTGCGGGATGTCCGCGAAGGGATGGCGCCGGCGCGGTGAGAGATAGGGAGCCACGGCGCGGAAGGAGGCCGGCTGCTCGATCCGCGCAGCCAGCAGAGCAGCAACGCGGCACTCGAGGGGTGTGCCTGCGAGTGCGCGCAGGATCGGCAGGGCCGCCGGACCACGCTCGACGACGGGGTCGATGAGCGCTTCGTAGCGACTCTGCTCGCGGACGGCGTCATAGGAGCGCGGCGGATCCGTGGCCTCGAGCCAAGCGGCGACCTGCACGATGCGTGCGCGCACGAAGGCCGTCTCCACGTCCTCCGCCGCTGCCGGCGCCGCACCTAGGAGGGCGAGCACGAATAGGAAGGGAAGGCGGGGCCGTGCCCGCCGTGCGAGGTCGCCGTTCATCGGTGCTCCTGCGCCGAGTGTAGGACGCCTCGCGCCCTCCGAAGCGGATGCCGCCCCTCGTCGTAACCCGTCCGAGACGCTTGCGTTGCGCCTGGGCGCCGGCGTCGCGCGGGTGAGGCACGCGGGGACGGCGGAGGGTCCCGGAACGAGGTGGCGCGGTGCCCGGAATGCCGGCCCTGCGGGATTCCCGCGAAAGGTCGCGCGTGGGCGCTTGGCTTCGCGTTCCATAGAGGCGTGCGCCGCCTTGCCCTCCTGCTGCTCGTCCTGTTGCTGCTCGCCACCCCGGCGGGTGCGAAGGACGCATGGGACGAGACCGAGGCGCGCCTGAAGGCGGCCGGCGTCGACACGAAGATGCGCCTGCGCATCCACGCGGCGATCCGGCGCGCCGTGAAGCGCTTGCGCAAGCACCAGAAGCCCAGCGGCCTGATCGGGCGCGACGTCGGCACGACCGCGCTCGGCGGCCTCGCGCTGCGGCACGCGGCGATTCCCGATGCCCGCGCGGGCGCCAAGCTTGCGCTCACGTTGCTGCTGAGGCACGGGCGCAAGGAAGTACGCAACAAGACGTACGAAGCCGGCATCGGCGCGCTGCTGCTGCAGGCGGAAGAGGCCGAGGGCGCCGACCTCAAGTTCCTGCACCACATCCACGAGCGCCTCGCGAAGGGCCCGCAGCGCAGCGACGGCTATTGGACCTACGGCTCGGCAGGCGGCTCGGGCATACCCAATCTCTCCACCGCGCAGTTCGCCTGCCTGGGCCTTTGGGCCGCGGAGCGCACGGGGGCGGAGACTGCGCAGCGTGCGTGGTCCGACCACCTCGACGCCCTGCTCAAGGCCCAGCAGGACGACGGCTCGTGGGGCTATGCCTCGCCGACGACGTACCTCAGGGGCCAGTACGGCCGCGTGAGCACGTACCCCACCGGCACGTTCATGGGGCTCGCCAACCTCGTGCTCGCCCACAACGCGCTGCGCGAGGAGATCGCCGCGGAGCCCGAGCGGCATGCCCGCGTGCTGATCGCGCGCGCGGCGGGCCGCGCTGCGCTTCGTCGCCACGCCCAGTGGGTGCTGGGCGCACCGGGCATCCTCAGCTTCGAGGGCGGCGGCTGGTCGCACTACACGCTCTACGCGCTGGAGAAGGCGTGCATCTTCCTCGACCTCGAGGAGGTCGGCGGCGTGCGCTGGTACGTGGAGGGCGCCAACTGGTTGCTGGGCGGGCAGGACGACGATGGATCGTGGCGCACAGTGGGAGGGCGCCGGCAGTCGGGCATCGGCACGATCGATGACGTTGGCGATCCTTGGCGCACGTCCTTCGCGCTGCTCTTCCTGCTGCGCGCTTCCGCGAGCTACCGGCCGATCACGCCGCGCCCCATCGACGGCCCGAAGACGACCACGCCGCGGGGCGACGACACGCCGCCTCCGCCGACGGACAAGCGAGCGGCCCCGTCCCTGAAGATGCCGCAGATCATGCTCGACCGCCTGCAGCAGGCCCTCCGGCGCACGAAGCTCACGCGCATCGGACACCTGCTCGACGCCATGCGCTTCGTCGCGCGCACGCACCGCCAGATCCAGGCGGCCGGGGATGCCGCCGGACCGCTGCACGCGGCGTGGATGCAGCGCGCCGAGGCGCTGCTGCTGGAGTGTGCTACGCACTTCGTGCGCCGCGGCGCCGAGGACCGCCTGCTCTGGCAGGCCGTCGGAGTCCACGCGCTCGACGCCCTCGCCCAGACCCACGCGCGCGTCGCGCCGGCCTTGATGCGCAGCGTGCTGGAGATGAAGACCGGCAAGGGCTTCCGATCCGACTACCAGTTCGCTTGGTACGGGGCAGCGATCGACGCCTTGCGCCGCCTCGCACCACCCGGCTTCACCGCCTGGCTCCGCGACCGCGCGGTGAGCGGCGACACCGGATTCGTTTGGCGCACGTCGGCGGCCCTCACGGCGCTCGGCGGGCACGCGACGGCGGCGCGCGGTCGCGAGCGTCAGAGCGTGCTGCGGACCGTGATCGCCACGATGCAGCCGATCCTGCGCCGCTCGCGTGGTAACCAGCGGATCGACGGGCTGCTGCGTGACCTGCAGATCGTCGTGCAGCGGCTGGCCCAGCCGTCCAAGCCGGACGACTTCCCGGTGCTCGGCGGGCACGACCTGGATGGGAACATGAAATCCGTCATCCACTGGTGGCGCCGGCACCGTGCACCCGACCACCCCCTCTGGGAACGCTGATCCCTCGGCAGGAGAGCCGAGCGGCACGTTCTGTTACATCCATCGCGTCGCGCCGTGGATACTGCGCCCATGCCGTTCGCCGCCATCGTCACGCGTCTCGTCGGACTCTGGATCCTCACCGGCGCCGTGCTGAAGACGTTCTACGGCTCGCCCGCGGACCTGCCGCAGGTCGTCCAGGACCTGCCACTGGCGATCGGCACGACGTTCAAGCTGATGATCGGCATCGAGTCGATCGTCGGCCTCGGTGTGCTGCTACGGCCGTCGCGCGGCTGGCTCCCGGCTCTGCTGCTCCTGCTCGTCTTCGCCGGCGTGCTCGTGATGCAGGTCGCCGACGGCGCGTCGTCTTGCGGCTGCTTCGGCGCGGCCCTCGTGATCGCCCCGGGCGTGATGCTCGCCATCGACGGCACGCTGGCCCTGCTGCTCCTGCTCTCCAAGCCGTGGCGACTCGCGCCCGGCAAGCGTGAAGCGCCCTGGGCCGCGGTTGCCGTGGTTGCCATCGCAAGCCTCGCGCTGCCGCTCTTCGTCGATCGCGAGGCGCAGCCCGGCGGCCCCGGGTGGGCCTACCTGAAGATCGACGAGATGCTGGGACAGACGTTCGCCGACACACCGCTGTATGCGTGGCTCACGGAAGAGCAGCGCATCGACGACGGCATCGTGGTGATCTGGCGCGGCTCGTGTGAGGTCTGCCGGGATCATCTCGGCGAGTTGGCCGACAAGGAGTACCTGGACGAGGAGCCGGACATCCTCCTGCTCGAACTACCCAAGGAGTTCGAGGACGAGAAGAGCGTCGTCGACCGACTGCCCACGGGGGCGTGGGTGCAGGAAGCCAAGCTGCCCGACACCGTGATCTGGGTCGACGTCACGCCACCGACGCACATCGAAGTCGCGCAGGGCAAGGTCACGAAGGTGCTCGTGGGGATGGACGTCTACGACTGACGGCTCAGCGTCCGGCGATGCCGCGCAGCTCGAAGGCGACCAGGGCCTCCACCAGGCGCGGCAGATCGGGCGAGCGCACACCGAAGAGATAGCGCCGGGCGAGGCGCTCGACCATGCCGAGCGCCAGCTGGCCCGTGACCTCGACGTCGAGATCCTCACGCGCCACACCGCGCTCCTGGAAGAAGGCGATCGTCGCCGTGATGCGCTGGTGCCAGACCGTGAAGTGCTGCTCCAGCTGCTTGCGGAAGCCCTTGTCGATGCCCAGCGCCTCATCGAAGAGCAGGCGCATGAGCTGGCGGTGCTTGTGGATCGTGCCGAGTACGGTCGTGTAGGAGTCGCGCAGGATCTGCTCCGCGTCCGCGCGCCGCCTGACGACAGGCTCTTCAGCCTCCGGCCGTACGGAGAGCAGGATCTCGAGCGTCCGGTCGACCAGGGCGGCGAAGACGTCGTGCTTCGATTGGAAGTGCAGATAGAAGGTGCCGCGCGCCACGCCGGCCTCGGCGATGACGTCCGCGACGTGCGTGCCGTGATAGCCCGTACGCGAGAATGCCTTCAGAGCAGCCGCAAGGATCTGCTCGCGTCGCTCTGCGCGCTGCATCAGGCGCCGAGGTGTGGGACGTTGGGAAGCCGCCATGGCCACACCTTACGGGGCCCGGAATGTGGCGCCGTCGATTCTCCCGCGACCGCCCTGCGGGCCGATCCGGGTAGGCTGCGCTCTGCCCCACCCCGCGGCCGACCGGAGGCCCCCCATGTCCGCAACCTGGCTGGATCGACTGTCGAGCGCGACGGCGTACGCCGAGCTCCGCGACATCTTCGCGACGATGGCGGCCGAAGCACACGATGCGCACGACCCCCGCGCGCTGGCCAAGGCCCTCGAGGAGGCCGTCGTACGCATCGAGCGCGAGCGGCAGCGCGACGAGGAAGCGCTCCATGCCTTCGAGCGGGACTACGAGACGTTCAAGCAGGACCAGCGCGGCGTCATGGGCTGGCTCAAGCGTCACCTGCCCTTCAGCGAGACCCGCCGCCAGGAGAAGGAGCACAAGGAGGCACTGGCGGATCAAGGCGCGGAGATCCTGGGCGACGCGCTCTTCATCGCACGGGCACAGATGCTGCGCGAGCATCTGGTGCCCGTCGAGGAGCGCAGCACGGGCATGGAACCGAGCGCATGGCGTGCACTGCTGGCCGCGGACGCTGCGCGTGACAGACTGCGCGCGTACGCTGAGACGACCGTGTCGCTCGGTGAGCAGATCGAGCGCAGTCGGACCTTCGTCAAGGACGTCCGAGCGGACATCGAGGCCTTTCGCAAGGCCGACTTCGCGAGCGACGCGGACGAGGACCACCAGAAGCAGGACGTGGCCGCCGCGCGCAAGGAGCTGGCGGTCTTCGATGAACGCGCCGAGGCGGAAGAGGCATTGCGCGCCCAGGCCCTGGAGCATCTCGCGGGGCAGGTGGCCGACGACCTGGCCGCGCGGGACCCGGCGTTCGCCCGCCTGAGCGAGGACCTCCCCCGCCTCGAGCGCGCCGTCGCCGAGGTGTCGGCCGTCGAGGGTGTGCTCGACGATCTGCGTGAGGGCGTGGGGACGCTGCTCCAGCTCGAAGAGCGCGTGCACAAGGCGCCTGAGCAACGCGCGGAACTCGAAGCCGACACACGCAGACTGCAGGCCGAGCTCGCCCCGGCCCAGCGCCGCGTCGCCGACGCCGAGGATGAGCTGCAAAAGGTGAGCAGGCAACTCGAGCGTGCCGTGGAGGCCGAGGAGCGGGCGCGGACCGCCGTGCGCAGGGCCCAGGACGAGCTCAGCGCGTACCTGGAGCAGACGGGCCAGTTCGAGCTCGAGCCGGGCGAGAGCGTCGACGACGCCACACCGGCTGATGCCGCGCTCACGAGCGCGCAGCGGGTGCTGCAGGAAGCGCACGCGGAGGTCCGCAGGACACGCGAGCCACACCAGGGCGCCCGGGCGGCGGCGGAGCGCGCGCGCAAGGAGGCCGCCGGCATCGAGCGGCGGCTGCAGAAGGCACACGACGGCCTGGCGTCCCACGAGCAGCGCGTGGCCCGCCTGCGAGAATCATTCGACGACGCGCGGGAGACCCTGCGTCCGGTCCTCGACCAACTCCCCGAGGCCGTCACGCGCTACCAGCGCACCGTGGACAGTCTGGAGCGCACGTCGCGCCTCCCGCGCGACCGCGAGGGCCTGCGTCCGGTGCGCCGCTTCGAGGTCCCGGGCTTCGACTTCGGTGTGGAGCGCGAGAGCGACATCGAGCGCGCGGCGGAGCATTGGAGCGAGCTGGCCGAGACCCTCGAGGGCGAGCAGGCGGCCCTGCGCAGCGATCTGGCCGACGCGCAAGTGCGCCGCAGCGAGCTATGGGCCGCGCATGCCGAGAGGCTGCTCGGCGCGGACCTGGCGCGGGAGTTGGGTGCAGCGGAGTAGCCGCGCCAGAGCACGCGGAGTAGCCGCGCTAGGGCACGCGGAGTAGCCGCGCTAGGGCACGCGGAGTAGCCGCGCTAGGGCACCGTGTACTGCAGGATCTGCGTGAAGCCGGCCGGTGCGGAGCCGCCGTTGGCGAGGCAGAAGGTCTCGGCCCCGTCCGCCGCCATGCGGGCCTGCAGGATCGCGAAGCCGACAGGGATCGTCGGCACGACGCAGGTGCAGCAGTCGAAGGCCTGCCCCGCCACCTCGGCCACGACGAGGTAGACGCGGCCCGAGCCGGGGTAGTCGCGCTCGGCGCGCAGGCGCAGCACGCCACCGGTGGCGACCGCATCGGGTGTGAAGCCTGTGCCCGTCTCGTTGGCATAGACGGTCACGGTGACGGTGCTGTCGCAGGCGCCGCCGGGGACGGCCGAGAACGCTACGGGGTAGAGTCCGCCGCGCGGGGGCCAGAGCAGGGAGCGGGCGAGGGTGCAGTTCATGGTCGCCGGCGGATCCGTCTGCACGCTCTCGAACTCGGCGTAGCCGACCGTCATGACGCCGAGTTCTGTGATGGAACCCGTGTCGGGCGACGTCGGGATGATCGTGGCGGCGCACGGCCCGGAGTACGTGAGGGCGTCGCTGCCTGCGCCACCTGCGACAAGAACGCTGTAGGGCACCGGCGGCCCGCCTTCGAGCGCCGACACCGTGAGGTCGTCCGCGCCGGCGCCGCAGTCGACGAACAGCGATGTGGTCGGCGGTGCGAAGGTCACGCTCTCTGCGGCGGTGCTGTCGATCAGGTTCAGGCCGTCCCCGACGATCGACCCCGTACTTAGAACGATGGTCTCGCTGGCGGCGCTGAACGTGAACGAGCGGTTGGTCGCGACAACGGCGTCCAGGATCGGCTCGAGCCCCGTGTACGTGATCGTGCCGCCGTCGAGGTCGATCGTGCCGTCGCTGGCGTTGGTCGCCGTGTGGTCCACGTCCGTGAAGCTGCCGCCCGAGACGATCAGGCTGTCGCCGACCGACGTGTTGAGACCTCCGTCGTAGGCCAGGCTCCCGGTGAGGAGGAAGGCGGCCAGGGTGCCCGATAGATCCACGTTGAGCGTGTCGTCGCCGTCGAGGCCTTCCACCGTCACGGAGGTCAGCGTCGCAGCGGAGTCGACGCCGACGAGATCGATGACGTTGTCCGCGGGTCCACCGCGAATCGTGAGACTGTCGAAGCCACTGAAGATGGCGTCCTCCGCTCCGTTGTCCGCCGTCACAATGCTGACACCGTCGCCCGGCGGGCCGAAGTCGGCCAGCGCGACGTTGACGGAGGTCGTGAAGGTGAAGTCGACCGTGAGGCTCCCGCCCGCGCCTGTGAGAGTGATCGGCTCGAGTTCGACGTAGTCGATCCGCATGCCGGCGCAGACGACCGCACCGTCGTTGCGCGTCAGCGCGATGTGGCGCATGCTCGCCGTGCCGGCGCCCTCGACCTCCAGGACGTCGAAGCCGTCGCCACCGGCGTAGTCGATACCGCGATGGAACGCACCGCCCGAGCAGTCCGCGATCAGCGTGTCGTCGCCCGCACCGAGTTCCACGCGCAGAGGCGCCTCACCGGCACCATCCAGACGCAGCGCGCCGTCCGACCCGACCGTGGCCAGTGTGCTGCGCAGGGCGCTCACAGGTTCGCGCACGATGAGCGCGCCTGTCTCGGCATCGCGCACAATCGTCACCTTGCTGTCCGCGCCGCCGCGTGTCGCGTCACGGATCAGGATCGCGCCGTCCGCGGCGCGGCTCACGTCGAGCGTCGGCTCGTCCGCCAGCACCAAGGCCCCGTCCGGGGATGCTGCGTCTTCGCTACCGACGAACGCCCACGAGCCCGCGACCAGTGCCACGATGAGGGCGCTCCAGAGAACCTGCCTGCGTACCGTCGTCATCTTCCACCTCCGAGTCGCACGATCCTACGCAGCCGGACGCCGAAGCGCACGCACGCGTGAGGGATGCCTTTACGAGCGCAATCCGCTAGCATCGCGCCCCGGCCCCAACGACAAGCCTGAGTGAGGACCCTCCCATGATCCGCATGTTCGTCCGTCACAGCGTCAACGATTTCGCCAAGTGGAAAACCGCCTACGACGCCTTCGACACCGAACGCAAAGCCGCTGGCGTGCAGGGCGACGGCGTGTTCAAGCTGGTCGGGGACCCGAACGACATCACGGCATGGCACGACTTCGAGTCCATGGAGGTCGCGCGGAGCTTCGCCGGATCCGACCGCCTGCGGCAGGTGATGGCGGACGCAGGTGTCGCCGGCGAGCCCACAATCTGGTTCACGACGAAGGTGTAGTGAACAGCTACGCACGCGAGCCGGCGAGCGTGCATGTGGCGTACTTCGCCCGACGGGCCCCGCGCGGCCCTTGGCCGCGTGGGTCGCTCGCCCGCTCGCCCGCTCGCACGCCAACTCGAACACGCCTCTGTGCAGTCGCACGTGACTCTAGGGTGGTGTGTCACAAGTTCATTCGCAAGGGGACGCGCTGCGTGCTGGGCTGAGGGCGAAGAGGCCGCTTCGTCGTCCTCGAGTGGAAGACCACGACACGGCCTCCTCATCGGCCTCTCGCTCCCCAGCCAGCCCGCCGATTGCGTTCGCAGGCGTCCCCTTTCGCCGGCGCTCGTTCCTCGATTCCGGGGCGGATCATGCGCGCGGACATCTGGGGCAGGGCACTAGGACGGAGGCGCTACCTCGACGATCTCGCCGGTCTGCACGCGCCAGAGCATGTCGTAGACGCCGCGCGCCGCGAGCAGGTCCTCGTGGTGGCCCTGCTCCACGAGACGGCCGCGGTCCAGCACGTAGATCGTGTCGGCGCCGCGCACCGTGGAGAGACGGTGCGCGATCACGATCGTGGTGCGGCCGACGGCAATGCGCTCCATCGAGCGCTGGATGGCAGCCTCGGTCTCGTTGTCCACCGACGAGGTCGCCTCGTCGAGCACGAGGATGGGCGGGTCCTTGAGAACGGCACGCGCAATCGAGATGCGCTGGCGCTGGCCGCCGGAGAGCTTCTGGCCGCGCTCCCCCACGATGGTGTCGTAGCCCTCGGGGAGTTCCTCGATGAACGTGTGCGCCTCCGCGATCTTCGCGGCCGCGACGACGTCCTCGTGCGAGGCGTCCAGCTTGCCGTAGGCGATGTTCTCCCGCACGGTACCGTGGAACAGGAACACGTCCTGACTCACGAGGCCGATCTGGCGGCGCAGCGCGCGCAGATCCAACTCCCGCAGGTCGCTCCCGTCCAGGCGGATCGCGCCGTCGCTCACCTCGTAGAAGCGCAGCAGCAGCTTGACGAGCGTGGTCTTGCCGGAACCCGTCGGCCCGACCACGGCGGTGGTCTCGCCCGCCTCCATGCGTAGCGTGAGGTCCCTCAGGATCGGGTAGCCGTCGCGATAGTGGAAGTCGACGGCGTCGAAGGCGACCTCGCCCGGCACGGGCTCGGTGGGCACGACAGGGCCCGAGGTGATCGTCGGCTGGATGTCGAGCAGGTCGAGAATGCGCGTCGTCGACGCCATGGCGCGCTGGTACAGATCGAACGTCTCGCCGAGGCGAGTCAGCGGCCACAGCAGGCGCTGCGTGAGGAAGGCCATCAGGGCGAAGGCCGCCTCACTCAGCCCGCCCTCCAACACACGGATGCCGCCGTAGACGAGCGTCGCCGTGAAGCCGATCACGATCACCATGCGGATCAGCGGGCCGAAGGCGGAGCTGAGGCGGATCGCATGCCGGTTGCGGTCGCGGTAGATGTCGCTCTGCACGCGCAGGCGCTCGACCTCGTGCTCCTCGGTGGTGAAGCTCTTGATGGTGGCGATGCCGCCCAGGTCGTTCGCCAGCTGGTGGTTCAGGATGCCCACTTGCTCGCGAACGCTCTCGTAGCGCGGGGCGATGCGCTTCTGGAACTTGAACGAGCCCCAGAGGATGAACGGCACGGGCAGCATCGCCAGCCAGGCGACCTCGGGCGCCAGCAGGAAG
>JAHEIK010000098.1 GCA_024639415.1 Planctomycetota bacterium | reverse complement strand
AACGCCGGCATCGCGTCCGAGGCGCAGCGCGCGTTCGCCGTCCAGTTCCACCCCGAGGCGGCCCCGGGGCCGCACGACGCCCAGCACCTCTTCGGGCGCTTCCGGCGCTTGATTCGCGGGGCCTCCCTGGCTGTGTAGCGCCGAGGGCGAATTGGCCTCCGCCAAACAGATGAATCGAGGCGTTTGGGGCCTTCTGGGCTATAGAATAGGCTTTTAACCGGGGAGCTACCGGCCATGCCTGTCACCTGCGTGTACGGGATGCAGTGGGGCGACGAGGGCAAAGGCCGCATCGTCGATCTCCTTGCGGCCAAGTCCGACTTCGTCGTCCGCTACCAGGGCGGCGCCAACGCCGGGCACACTGTGATCGTCGGGGAGGAGAAGTACGTTCTCCATCTCCTGCCGTCCGGTGCCATCCAGCCGTCGACGACCAACGTCATCGGCAACGGCGTCGTCGTCGATCCGTGGATCCTCATGGACGAGGTCGACCACCTCGCCGGGCGCGGCATCGACCTCACGGGCCGTCTGCTCGTCAGCGATCGCGCACACGTCGTGCTGCCGCACCACAAGACGATGGACCAGGCGCTCGAGGCGCTGCGGGGTGACGAGGCTCTCGGCACCACGAGCCGCGGCATCGGCCCCGCCTATGGTGACAAGTTCCGCCGCGCAGGCATGCGGGTGGCCGACCTGCTCAAGCCCGAGCGTTATCAGGAACTGCTCGAGGCCAACACCGGCGCCTGGAACGCGATCCTAGACAAGGCGGGCCTCGAGCCCATCGACATCGCCGCCGTCATCGAAGAGACGGCCGCCATCGGCGAACGCATCCGTCCCTACGCCGCCGACGCCACGGGCGTCCTGATCGAGGCCTGGAAGGCCGGCCGCGAGATCTTGTGTGAGGGTGCTCAAGGATTCGGCCTCGACGTCGACCACGGCAGCTATCCCTTCGTCACGTCGAGCACGACCGGTCCCGCCGGCGTGCCTGCCGGTACCGGCTTGCCGCCGCAGGCTCTGGGCCGCGTCGTCGGCATCGTCAAGGCCTACACGACGCGCGTCGGTGCGGGCCCGTTCCCCACGCGGGACACGGGCCCGGCGGGGCAGCACCTCGGGGAAGTCGGGCACGAGTTCGGCGCGACCACGGGCCGGCCGCGCGACTGCGGTTGGTTCGACGCCGTCCTCGGGCGGCGTGCGGCCATGACGCAGGGTGCGACCGCCGTCGCGCTGATGAAGCTCGACGTCCTGTCGGGGCTGGACGAGATCAAGCTCTGCATCGCCTACGAACTCGACGGCAAGCGGGTCGAGGCGCCGCCGGCCTGGGCCGGAGACTGGGAGCGCTGCACGCCCGTCTACGAGACGCATCCGGGCTGGAGCGAGGACATCAGCGGCGCCCGCCGCTTCGAGGATCTGCCCGCCGCAGCGCAGGTGTACGTGAGGCGCATCCAGGAGGTCCTGGAGGTGCCGGTCGAGGTGATCAGCGTCGGGGCCGAGCGCGAGCGCTTCATTCCGCTGGAGCAGGGCATTCCGGTCTCGGTCTAGCGCCGGGAAGCGCGCCCCGAGCGGCGTGCGTCCCCCATGCTACGTTCCCAGGCCGTACCCCGAGGGATCCCAGGCGCATGCCGCAGAACGTCCCGACACCCCTGGCCGGCGCCGCGTTGGAGAACGGGCAGTCCGACGCCGCCCTCGCAGAAACCACCCCGGCAGATTCTGCCGGCGCGCAGGCGGAGGCACGCATCCCGCGCGAGGTCCTGCCGCGGCACGTCGCCATCATCATGGACGGCAACGGCCGCTGGGCCGAGGCCCGCGGGCTGGAGCGCGTGCGCGGTCACGAACACGGCGTGGCGAGCGTCCGCGCGGTTACCCGCCACGCCGCCCGTCTCGGGCTCGAACAACTGACGCTCTTCGCCTTCTCTACCGAGAACTGGAAGCGGCCGACGAACGAAGTCGACTGCCTGATGGATCTCCTCATGCGCTACCTCGTCGAGGAGCGTGACGAGCTGATGGAGAACGGCGTTCGGCTGGCCTCGATCGGACGCATCGACGGGCTGCCCGAGCATGTCCGGCGCACGCTGCGCGAGAGCGAGGCCCTCACCGCCGGCAATGACGGCATGACGCTCTGCCTCGCGCTCAACTACGGGGCCCGCAGCGAGCTTGCCGACGCGGCCAAGCGCTTTGCGCTCGACGTGAAAGCCGGCCGCCTCGACCCCGAGACGATGTCGCCCGAGCAGATCGAGCGCGCGCTCGATCTGCGGACCTACCAACCCGAGATGCCTCCGCTGGACCTCCTGGTCCGCACGGCGGGCGAGCAACGGCTCAGCAACTTCCTGCTCTGGCAGATGTCCTACGGCGAGTTCCACGTCACCGACATCGCGTGGCCCGAGTTCCGCGAGTCGGACCTCGAGGCGGCGCTGGCCGACTACGCCACGCGCACCCGCAGCTTCGGCGGACTGACCTAGTGGCGGTTCTCGCGTGATCGGTCCTGCGAGCGAGACCCCCGCGCCCCCGCGCACGAGCGATACGCGTGCGCGCCTGATCGCAACGCCGATCATCCTCGGCGTGATCGGCGGCGTCCTGGCGATCCAGGAGTTCACCGGCAACGCGCTCGGCTCCCACCTCGTGCTCGCCGCCTTCGGTGCGGCCGCCGGCGCGGAGATGGCGCTGCTCTTCCGCCACGCCGGACGCTCGGCGAACCTGATCCAGGCCGCCGTGGGCTGCGGGGCGCTCTGCGCTGTCGGCCTCGTCGGCGATCAGCCGTCCAAGTGGCTGCATGCGCAGGTCCTGGTGCTGTTCGGGATGTTGCTCTGGATCCTGCTCGAGCACCTGCGCGACACCCGTGCCGAGGCTCCGGAGGAGATGGCAGTGCGCCTCGTGCCGATCCTCTACGTGGGGTTCCTGCTCTCCTTCATGGTGCCGTTCGTGTGGGACTGGCGCATGCTGCTCTTCATCATCCTGACGGCGAAGGTCAGCGACATGGCCGGCTGGGCCATCGGCAAGCCCTTCGGCAAGCACAAGATGATTCCCTCCGTCTCGCCGGGCAAGTCCTGGGAGGGCACGATCGCCGGCCTGCTCGCGAGCGCCATCGTCGCCACCTTCCTGCCGCTCGCGCTGGGCCTCTTCGACGGCCGAGACTACCCGTGGGCGACGCTGCCGTTCTTCGGCCTGCTGCTGGGCGCGGCCTCGATCCTGGCCGGCGTGACCTGGTCCGGCTGGAAGCGCCGCCTGCAGGCCAAGGACTCGAGCACCCTCATTCCGCATATGGGCGGGATCATGGACATGGTCGACTCGCTGCTCCTCGCCGGCCCGGCCGTCCACCTCTGGTTCTATCTCGACATCTGGTAGTCGTCCGTCTCCGCCATCACGCAGAGGAATCGCGGCGCCGGATTGCGTACCATCACGCCCCGAGGAGGCCCCATGGACCTGAAGCTGCCCACGACCGTCCTGCCCAACCTCAAGGACATCCACTGGAACCTGAGCGTGGCGGAGCTCTACGAGGAGATCGTGCGCAAGCACGAGGGGCGCGTGGCGCACCAGGGGCCGATCGTCGCCTACACCGGTCAGTACACGGGGCGCTCGCCGAAGGACAAGTTCGTCGTCGTCGACGGCGACACCGACAGTCAGGTCTGGTGGGACGGGGGCGAGTGCCACAAGTTCACCGACGAGCAGTACGAGCATCTGCGTATGCGCCAGGAGGCCTACCTCCAGGGACGCTCCGTCTACGTGCAGGACTGCTATGCCGGCGCGGATCCGACGCACCGGCTGCCGGTGCGCATCGTCACGCAGACTGCGTGGCATAGCCTCTTTGCGCACAACATGTTCATCCAGGAGCCCGACGAGTCGAAGCTGGCCGACTTCGAGCCCGGCTTCACCGTCATCCACACCCCGGGCTTCAAGGCCGATCCCGAGCGCGACGGGACCCGCAGCGAGGTCTTCGTCGTCCTGAACTTCGCCAAGCGCACCGTGCTCATCGGCGGCAGCTGGTACGCCGGCGAGATCAAGAAGTCGATCTTCACGACGCTCAACTACCTGCTGCCCTTGAAGGGCGTGCTCGGCATGCACTGTTCGGCCAACATCGGCGAGGACGGCGACAGCGCGCTCTTCTTCGGCCTGTCAGGCACGGGCAAGACGACGCTCTCGACCGATCCCGAGCGTGCGCTCATCGGCGACGACGAGCACGGCTGGAGCGACGAGGGCATCTTCAACTTCGAGGGTGGCTGCTACGCGAAGGTGATCAACCTCTCGCCCGCGGCGGAGCCGCAGATCTTCGCTACGACGAAGATGTTCGGCACGGTCCTCGAGAACGTCGCCTTCCAGGAGGGCTCGCGGCATCTCAACCTCGACGACGCCTCGTTCACCGAGAACACACGCGCGTCCTATCCGCTCCAGAGCATTCCGAACGTCGTGGAGAGCGGCCGCGGCGACCACCCGAAGAACGTCATCCTGCTGACGTGCGACGCCTTCGGCGTCCTGCCGCCCATCGCGCGCCTCACGCCCGAGCAGGCGATGTACCACTTCATCAGCGGCTACACGGCGAAGGTGGCGGGCACGGAACGGGGCATCACCGAACCCAAGGCGGCCTTCTCTGCGTGCTTCGGCGCGCCCTTCATGCCGCTGCACCCGGCCGTATACGCCAAGTTGCTGGGCGAGCACATGGCGCAGCACGGCTCTACCTGCTGGCTCGTCAACACGGGCTGGACCGGTGGGGCGTACGGGCAGGGGGAGCGCATGTCGATCCACCACTCGCGCGCGCTGCTGCGCGGTGCGCTGAGTGGCATGCTGCACGACGTGGAGACACGCACGGATCCGGTCTTCGGTTTCGACGTGCCCACGACGTGCCCGGACGTCCCGAGCGACGTGCTCGATCCGCGCTCGACCTGGGGTGACGGTGCGAGCTACGACGAGAAGGCCGCCCTGCTGGCCGACATGTTCCAGAAGAACTTCGAGCGCTTCGCAGCGGGCACCAGCCCGGAGATCTGCGCCGCCGGCCCGCGCCTCGCGCAGATGTCGTAGGGGTCCCATGCGACCAGGGGTCGCACGGGTCCCACGGGCGTGTCGGACGCGACATGCACGCTCGCCGACTCGCGTGCGTGGCCGTGACGCGGATGGGAATGCGTGTGGGCCTCGCGAG
This sequence comes from Planctomycetota bacterium, assembly GCA_024639415.1. Taxonomy (GTDB): domain Bacteria; phylum Planctomycetota; class PLA2; order PLA2; family JAEUHO01; genus JAHEIK01. Next base: position 5,361 of record JAHEIK010000098.1, on the reverse strand, counting down.
GGCGAGCGGGCCGGGCCGGGACTCGGTCCCCAATGCGCACGGACCTCACTCAGCGCTTCAACGGCTTGCCCGTCTCCGGGTCGAGGCCCAGGGTACGGATCGCATCGGCGTGCTGCCGGCGGACGGCCACGGGCAGCGTGCGCATCGCCGGCCAGAAGAGGCGCATCACGCTCGAGTTCTTCGTGGTCTCGATCCACAGGCGCAGGACCGTTCCGGGGTGCTGGGCCAGCCAGGGCGACATCTGCCAGGCGACGCCGAGGTGCGGGCTGGACCGGTGGATGGCGAGCAGCGCGGTGTACAGCCGCTCCGACGGCCGCGTCTCGTGCTCGGCGAGCATGCTCGCGGCCTCCACACGCAGCTCTGGTTCTTCCTCGCTGTTCTCGACGCGCGCCAGCAGCGCCGTCCTCAGCGCGCGGGTCGGCGCGGCGCGCGCGCACGCGATGCTTGCCGTGACGCGGCGAACCTCCCTGTCCGCATCCCGAAGGCCTTGCAGCAACTCGGTTTCGGCGGTCGCGGGAGACAGTCGCTCGAGCGTGGACAGGTTCCTCCATGCACCGAGCCGCACCTTCGCGTCCTTGCTGGCGAGCGCCGGTCGCGTCAGCGCGAAGATCTTGCCGTGATCGAAGCCGGCGCTCTTCAAGGTCACGGGTAGGAGCGCACGTGCCGCGAGGCCGCGCTCGTCGACGTAGCGCATGAGCAGCCGCATGCCCTTCTCACCCAAGCGGGCCAGGGCGAAGCCGTACGCGCCGAGGCTCTCCCAGTCCTTGGGCAGGGCCCGCAGCCCCCGCTCGGCGCGCGCGAGCACCTCGTCGGTCGCCACGCCGAAGTACGCAATGGTGTGCAGGGCGGCGGCCTCGTCCAGCACCCCTTCGTCGACGAGGTCGAGCAGGAGCGGGATCATGGGAGCGGCCTTGGCCCCGAGGCCGCAGAGTTCCTGCAGCACGGCGCGGCGCTGCGCGGGCCAGCCGTCGTACGTCAGCACCTCGCGGTAGCGCGCGAAGACGGCGTCGGTGGGGCCGGCGATCCGGTGCAGGGCACGAATCGCCGCGACTTCCACGTCCGGGGTCGCCCCGTCCTCCAGCCAGCCCTCCAGGTCCGGCAGGATGGCGCTCGCCGCCGGGCCGATGAAGCGCAGCGCGTTGACGTAGCTCGCGACCTCGCCCGCGGGCGGGTCTTCGTCGATGGCGCGGAAGCGCTCGATCAGGGCGGGCACGAGGCGCTCCGCGGCGTTGCCGAAGGAGCCGATGAGGGCGACGACGCGCGTGCGGTACACCGCGTTCTCGTCGTCCAGCTCCTCGAGCAGCAGGTCGAGATTCCCGGTGCCCAGCCTCAGGAGCGTCTGCGTGACGCCGCGCACGATGTTCTGTCCGGAGTGCTCGCTCTCGCCGGCTTCCGGATGCAGGCGTCGCACCAGCTTGCGAATCTCTTCGGGCTTGTGGCGCAGCAACTCGACCGCCCGCGCCACGGCGTTCTCGCGCTCGGCGTTCAGCCACAGGCCCCGTCCGAGGACCTTCCAATCCGTCACGTCGGAGAAGGGGTTCTTCGCGGGAGGCGCTTGCGTGGGCGCAGCCCCCGTCGAGGTCAGGCCGGCGGTCGTGGTGGCCTCCTCCTCGTGCGGGGCTTCGTCCCACGCGCCCGTGTCCGGCTCCTCCGCGCCCCCTCCGAGCAGTAGCAGGACCGCCGTGCCGGCGGCCAGGGTGAGCAGGAGGAGGAGCGCGTGGCGGGGTCGCATGCCTGCGGCCAGTCTACGCCGCCTGGGCCGCCGAGAGCGCCGGATGAGGACGCCTCGCGCTTCCCTAGGTGCCTCCACCGGGCGTGCCTAGCCTGCACCCGCCATGGACTTCACACGCTACCTCGCGTCCGAGTGGAAGCCTGCGCTCGGCTGTACGGAGCCCGCCTCGATCGCGTACGCAGCCGCGCTCGCTGCGGCCGAGGCCACGGGGCCCGTACGCTCCGTGCACCTCGTGTGCGATCCGCGCATGTACAAGAACTGCTACGCGGTGGGCATCCCGCACTCGGGTCACAAGACCGGTATCCAGTGGACGGTCGCCATCGGCGCGCTGCTGCCCGACGCCTCCGCCGAGTTGGAGTGCTTCCGCGAGATCACCCCGGGGATCCTCGAGGGTGCGCAGCGCCTCATCGACTCCGGGACCGTGACGATCGGCGTGGACACCGCGCGCACGGAGCTCTCTGTGGACTGCCGGGTGGTCCGCGCGAACGGGGTCGGGCGCGCCGTGTTCGAGGGCGGGCACACCCGCCTGGTGCGCCTCGAGCGCGACGGGCTCGAGCGTGAGTTGCCTGTGGACCCCGGTGGCGGCGGCAGCGCGGCGGCCGAGCGCTTGAGCACCTGGCTGCGCGGCATCACGTTCGACGATGCGATCCAGATGGCCGCGGCCATCACCGACGAAGAGCGCGCTCGTCTGCGCGAGGGCTGCGAGCTGAACCTGGCGATCGCGCGCCACGGCCTCACGCTGTTTCCGGACGCGTTCACCGAACTGATCGGCGTCGACCAGATGACGCGCATCAGTCGCCTCGTGTGCGCGGGCGTCTACGCCCGCATGTCCGGCGAGGACTTCACCGTCATGACCCTGGCCGGATCGGGCAACAAGGGCATCACGGTCGCCGTGCCCATCACGCTCTGGGGGCAGGAGGCGCTCATCGGGCAGCAGGACGTCGACGAGGCGCTGGCGCTCGCTTGTCTCATCACGTCGCAGACGACCCAGAGACTGGGAACGCTGTCGGCGGCCTGCGGGTGCGCCAACGGGGCCGGCATCGGCCTGGCCGCAGGTCTGGTCCGCCTGCAGGGCGGCGGCCCCAAGGAGATGTCGCTCGCCATCAACAACATGGTCGGCAACGTCGCCGGGATGATCTGCGACGGCGCGAAGATGGGCTGCGGGCTCAAGACGATGACGTCGGTGGATGCCGCGTTCCGCGGCGCATCCCTGGCCATGGCAGGCGTGGGCATTCCTGCGACCGACGGCATCGTGAGCGCCACCGGCGCGGCCTCCCTCGACAATCTGGAGCGCATCGCCCGCAAGGGCATGGCCTCGATGGACGCAGAGATACTCAAGATCATGCAGGAGAAGCTGCGCTAGCGGACTGTCAGATGCTCGGCTGCGCTTAGGCGACCGGCGCCGCTTCCCGGACTACACTCCCGCGATGCCGCGTGAACGCATCCCCGAGGCCGCCGAGGCCAACCAACGCATCCTCTTCGGGCCCATGGACCGCCATCTGCGTGCCGTGCGGGAGCGCTTCGGCGTGCGCATCAGCGCGCGCAACGACGTCCTCACCCTGGAAGGACCCGACGACGTCGCGGTCCAGGAGGTCGCCCGCCGCGTGAAGCGCGTGCTGGCCAGGGCCGCGCAACCCCGGGAGCCGACAGCCGAGGAAGTCGAGGACCTGCTCATCGGCGATGGCATCGAGACGCAGCCCGGCAAGCGGGTCCCTCGTGGAGCCCGCGGCGCCCAGCGTGGTGCGCCGCGTCCGCCCGGCGCGATCTCCGGGCCGACCCCCAAACGCCCGCGGCCGCGAACGAAGCGCCAGGAAGCCTACGTCGCCGCCATCCAGAAGCGTGACGTCGTGTTCGCCGTCGGGCCTGCCGGCACGGGCAAGACCTTCCTGGCCGTGGTCGAGGCCGTCGCCTCCCTGCGCGCCGGGCAGGTCAATCGCATCGTGCTGACGCGGCCCGCCGTCGAGGCCGGCGAGAAGCTCGGCTTCCTGCCAGGTGACTTCCAAGCCAAGATCAACCCGTACTTGCGTCCGCTCTACGACGCGCTGGGCGAGCTGATCCCGTGGGGCGAAGTGCAGCGCTACATGGACGCGGACGTCATCGAGATCGTCCCGCTCGCCTACATGCGCGGCCGTACGCTCAAGGGCGCGTTCATCATCTTGGACGAGGCGCAGAACACCACGACCGCGCAGATGAAGATGTTCCTGACGCGCATGGGCGAGGGCTCGAAGGTCGTCATCAACGGCGACGTCACGCAGATCGACCTGCCCGAGTCGACACGGTCCGGTCTCGTCGACAGCATCGAGGTGCTCGACGGTGTCAAGGGACTCGAGATCATCCGCTTCCAGGCGCAGGACATCCAGCGCCACGCGCTCGTACAGCGCATCGTCGACGCCTACGAGCGGGACGACGAGAGGCGCGCCGCGGAGAACGAGGCGGGACCGCGGTGAAGGCGTCCACCGACGTCGCCATTCACGTAGCCCGGGTACCCGGCGGCCGGCGCCGGCTGCAGGCCGACCTCCAGCGCCTCGCTCGCTACGCGGCCGATTTGGCCGGACAGGACGTCGAGTTCAGCTTCGCCGTCCTCGACGACGAGCGCATGCAGGCCGTCAACCGCGACAGCCTCGGCCACGACTACCCGACGGACGTCCTGAGCTTCCCGTTCGTGGAGGCTCCGGTCCTGGTCGGCGAGGTGCTCGTTTCGGCAGACACGGCCCGCCGCGAGGCGGCCGAGCGAGGGCATCCCGCGTACCATGAGCTCCTGCTCTACGCCGTCCACGGCGTCCTGCATCTGCTGGGGTACGAGGACCACGACCCCGCGGCGCGGCGACGCATGCGGAGGGCCGAGCGGAGGGCGCTGGGCGCACTCGGGGTCCCCCCCGTGTTCCGGCGCTCAGCGACCGAATAGGCGCGAGGAGACGAGCGTGGAAGCCAACGACGATCGCATGATCCCGCGGATCCTCGAGAGGGGTCTGGCGACACAGGAGCAGATCGACGACGCCGTGAAGGTGCGCAACCATCTCGCCGAGATGGGCATGCGCGTGCGCGGGGTCGCCGAGGTCCTGTTCGAGAAGGGCGTCATCGAGAAGGATCAGCTCGAGGACCTCCAGCGTGAGGACCGCCGGGTCGAGGGCCAGGAGCAGATCGCCGGCTACCGCTTGCTGCAGAAGCTGGGCGAGGGCGCCATGGGGGCCGTGTACAAGGCCCGTCAGCTGTCGCTTGATCGGGACGTCGCCATCAAGGTGCTCGCGCCGCACCTCAGCGAGGACGAGCAGTACGTCCGGCGCTTCTTCGTCGAGGCCAAGGCCGTCGCACGCCTCAACCACACCAACATCATCAGCGGCATCGACGTCGGCGAGTCGGGCGGCGTGCGGTATCTGGTGATGGAGTATGCCGACGGCATGACCGTCGCGTCCTTGCTCAACCGGGGCGGATCGCTGGACGAGGAGCGCGCTCTGCAGATCGGCTTGCAGATGGCGCGTGCGCTCGACCACGCGCACCGCAACGGCCTGGTCCACCGCGACGTCAAGCCTGACAACATCATCATCACGAAGGACGGCGTCGCGAAGCTGTGCGACCTCGGCCTGGCACGCCTCGAGCACCATGAGGGGGACGAGCCCGCGCGGATGGGC
>JAHEIK010000500.1 GCA_024639415.1 Planctomycetota bacterium | reverse complement strand
CATGACCAGCGATGAGTTCCTCAAGCGGCTCGTCGTAGGCATCGCGAACCGCTACGGGGCCGCGAGCTGCTCGATCTACCGCTACGGACGCATGCGGACGACGGCGTGGGCACCCGTGGGCCCGGAGCTGCAGGCTCTCGAGCGGGCGGACCGCGCCTACCTGCACAACCTCGACGGGCGCCTCGTCCAGGAGGCCATGTCCCAACGCGGCCTCGTCAGCGGACTCGATCTCGACGTGGACGGGGATCTCCACGACTTCATGGACCTGCATCTCCCCGACATGGACATCTTCGCGTTCCCGCTGATGGTGCGCGAGGGTCCTCGCGGTGCGATCGTGATCTACCTGTCGAAGGACGCGACCTCGCTGGCCGACGCCGACATCCAGGCGCTCATGGGCATCGGGGAGGTCCTGCAGGTGGCGGAGGAGGACCTCCTCGCCAAGCGGCGGCCCGCCTCCCTGCGCACGGAGCCGCGGGTGAAGCAGCGCACGCGCTCGGCCTGAGCACGTCTCAGACCAGCTGGTCCGATCCGAGCCCCGACAGCCCGGAGGCCGTCGCGGGGCCGAGGTCGTGATACACGACGTTCTGCGCGATGCCGCCGAGCAGGGCGAAGGCCACCTGCGCGTGCGCCGCGATCAGGAGTGCCAGCGTCCGTCCGAGGTGCGAGAGCAGGTCGGGCACGAAGAAGCCGGCCAGCACCATGGGGGCCAGCGTGGCCAGGAAGACCACGAACACGGGCAGACGATGGCCGCGCGTCAGATCGCGACTCCGCCGCAGGGACTCCACGACGCCGCGCTCCTCCAGTAGCGCCACCGGCACGGCAACGAACGTCAGGCACGCGAGCCACACGCCCGGCACGACGAGGAGCGCGAAGCCGATCCCGACGGCGAGCCCCGTGACGAAGGCGGCGTCCAGACCGAGCCACAGTCGGCGCAGGCCTTCGCGCACACCCTCCACGAGCGGCACGTGCCGCCCCTGCAGGGTCTGTCGCACGCCATAGGAGACGCCACCGGCAACGAGGTAGTAGGCGAGGAAGGTGAGGATCCCGATCACCACCTTGCCGCCCAGCTCCGTGTGCGGCGCGCCCACGACGTCGTCGACGGCCACCCGCGACGCATGGATCGAAGCGCCCGGGCCGACGATCAGCGAGCCCACGAAGACGGGCGTGAAGAGAAGGAGCCCCAGGAACACGAAGACCGGGAAGTTGCGCAGCAGGATCAGGAGCGAGCGCCCCATGACGCCGAACGCACTCAGCTGGCTCGTCGAACCCACGGTCGGTCTCCCTCGTCGGCGCAGAACCTACCGGGAATCCCGGCCCCGATGGCCGCAGGAATCCGGGATCCCGGGCCCAGGCGGCGGCTACGGCCGGCGGGGCGGTTCGTAGCAGTCCCGGCCCGGCCCCTCGCACGTCGCCGGCTCGGCCGCGGAGGCATCGGGACCCAGGGGTTCGCACGTCCGCTCGCAGTTCCAGACCGCGGTGTCGACGGGGTTCTCGCGCTCGTCCGCCTCGGGCAGGCCGAGCCACGCGCGTTTCGTCTTGAGGTGGATGCAGCGGACCTTCAGCGCCTCCTGCACCTTGCGACGGTAGTCCATCACGCCCTCCCCCACGCCTTCTCGAGCGCACGCCTGACGGCGACCTTGACCAGCTGCACCTTGTACCGCGTACCGTCGAGCGGTGTCGCCTCGCCGACCGCGGCCTCGCCCGCCTTCGCGGCCACCGCCTCGTCGAGCGGCTTGCCCGTCAGCGCGGCCTCGGCCGCCGTGCTGCGGACAGGCGTCGGAGCCACCGCCCCCAGCCAGACCGACGCCTGCGCGACCTTGCCCTGGGCCGCACGCAGCGCGACGGCACAGGAGACGAGCGGCCAGTCGAAGGCCGCCTTCTGACGGATCTCCTCGTGCGCGACGCGCCAACCGGCGGCCGCGTCTCGCGGGGCGAGCACGACGTGGGAGATGACGTCCGTGGGCGCGAGCACCGTATCGGACGCGCGCCCCTTCACGGGCTGCGCCCAGAGGTCGGCGAACGCGATCTCGCGCGAACCATCCGCGCCCACCACGTGGAGGACCGCCTCCGCGGTGCCCAGCGCGGGCGCGAGGGAGGAGGGATGCGCGCATGCGCAGGGCCGGTTGCCGAAGATGCCGGCCGTCTCCTGGACGGCACCGTCCGCGAGCACGGGACAGGTGTCGTCGCCACGCTTCAGACACGGGAACGACTTGAGCCGGTAGTAGCCGCAGCGCGTGTGCTGGCAGAGGTTGCCGCCCAGGGTGGCCAGGTTGCGGATCTGGCGACTGGCCGCCTGCTCGGCGGCCTCTCGCAGGGAGGCGGGAAGCAGGTCGGACGCCGCCATCGTCGCCAGGGTCGCGCCGGCACCGATGCGGATCGCGTCGCCGTCTCGCGCCACCGACGTGTGATCCGCGCCCAGGTCGACGAGGCTGACGACACGATCGGGCTCGTCGACCCGCTCCTTCAGGCGATCGAGGACGTCGACACCGCCCGCCTTCAGCAGGGCGCCGTCTCCGAGGACGCCGGCAGCGGCCTCGACGTTCGTGGGACGGAGAAGCTCGAAGGCCTTCATGACTACACCTTCCCCAGCGCCGCGAGCACGCGGTCGGGCGTCATGGGCAGCTCGCGGAGCTGCACGCCCAGGGCGTTGAACACGGCATTCGACACGGCGCCGGCGGTAGGCACGGTGACGGGCTCGCCGAGGCCCATCATGCCCGCGTTGTTGAACCCGCTCGCCACCGAGGTCAGGACCACGTCGATCTCGGGCGTGTCCGCCATGCCCGAGATGCGGTAGGTGTCGAAGGTGGGATTCACCATGTCGCCCAGGTTCTTGTCGAGCCTGCGCTCCTCGTACAGCGCGTACGAGATGCCCTGGATGACCCCCCCGTGGACCTGGCTCCTGGAGGTCAGCGTGTCGATGATGCGCCCGCTGTCGTGCACGGCCACCACCTTCTCGACGGTGATCACACCGGTGTCGGTGTCGACCGCCACCTGCGCGAACTGGCAGCCGGCCGTCTGGCCGTCGAAGCCGGCGTAGTTGGGACGGCGCGTGCCACGCACCTGCAGCCCCTCGTCACCGATGAGCGCGCAGGCCTCGCGGAAGCTCGCCCGCTTTCCGGCCGCGGTCGTGAACACGCCACCGTGTGCGTCGATCTCGGACGCATCCACGCCCCACTCGGCGGCGAGCAACGCGACCAGACCCTCCCGCGCGCGAAGGCCGGCTTCGCGCGCGGCGGGGCCGAGCGAGGGC
>JAHEIK010000499.1 GCA_024639415.1 Planctomycetota bacterium | reverse complement strand
CTGTGCCCCGAGATGAAGATGCGATTCGGGTCGACCTTCTTCCACGTGCGCTTGGCGGCTTGAATGAGTTCGATGACGAACTCCTCGGTGCCCGGGCTGGTCCAGCCGAGGGCTTCCTTGTGCAGGACCTCCGGATAGATCCAGAGCCAGCCGCCGCCGCCCATCGAACCCGCTGCGCTGCCGGCGTCGCCCGAGCCTTTGCCTCCGCCGTGGAGCCCCAGGAACAGGGCCTTGCCCGCCTTGCCCGAGAGGATGTACTTGCCCGTCTTCTGCTTCTCGTCGAGGAAGTAGTTCGTGCCCTTCTTGAGCTTCGGCCCGTGCTTGAGAGCGATCTTCAGCAGCTCCTTGCGCAGGGCGGGCAGCGCCCGCGGGTCGAGTGGCGCAAGCTGCTCGTCCCAGGACGTGCGCAGCGCCTTGCGCGTGCCGAAGTCGGCGTCGAGGTAGGTGTGGACGAGCGCCTTGAGCGCTTTGCCCTTGGGGATCTTGCCGGCGGGGGCGTCCTCGGCACCGGCGCGGGCCAGCAGGGGCGCCAGCAGCAGCGCCAGGACTCCGAGCAGGGGGGCGAGACGGCGCATGCCAGAAGTCTACCCGCCGCTCCGGATTGCCTAGGATGGGAGCATGTCGCTGACCGACCACGACGCCGAGCGCCTCCGCCGCGCGATCGCCCTCGCCCGCAAGGGCCGCTTCCATGTGGAGCCGAATCCGCCGGTCGGGTGCGTCCTCGAGCGTGAAGACGCCGGCATCGTCGGCGAGAGCTGGCATGCGGCCTATGGGGGAGCGCACGCCGAGATCGGCGCTCTGCGCATGGCCGGTCGCGCAGCGCGGGGCGCCACGGCGTACGTCTCGCTCGCTCCCTGTGGGGTGTACGGCAAGACGCCGCCGTGCGCGGACGCGCTCCTCGAGGCCCGCGTTGGCCGTGTCGTCTACGCCGCCGGTGATCCCAATCCGCTCGAGCAGGGCGCGGGGATCGATCGACTGCGGGCGGCCGGCGTGCAGGTCGACGGAGCGACGGGGCAGCTCGCCGCGGAAGGCGATGCCCTGCTGGATCGCTTCCAGTCGGCGCTGGCCCGGGAGCGCCCGTGGATCGTGCTGAAGTGGGCGATGTCCGTCGACGGCCGGATCGCAGCCAAGCGCGGCCACGGCGGCGCCATCAGCGGCGTGCGGGCCAATGCACTCGTGCACGACTGGCGCGCGCACGCTGACGCCGTAGCGGTCGGTATCGAAACGGTGATTGCAGACGATCCGCAGCTGACCTGCAGGCTGGCCGACGGCCTGCCCGAGGGCCGGGAGCAGCCGCTGCGCGTCGTGTTCGATGCCTACCTGCGGACGCCGGTGCAGAGTCGCCTGGTCCGCGGCGTGGACGACGTGGGCGTGCTGATCTTCACCGGGCCCCAGGCCGATCCGTTTCGACGGCAGGCGCTCGAGGATCGCGGCTGCGTGATCTACGAGGTGGCCGCGGAGGGCGATCGTCTCGATCTGGCTGCAGCCGTCGGGATGCTCCATGACGACGGTGTACGCCGTCTGCTCGTCGAGGGCGGGGCTCGCATCCATGGCTCGTTCGTCCGCGATGGGCTCGCCGACCAGGTGAGCACGTTCGTGGCGCCCACCGTCCTCGGTGGTGCGGAGTCCGTGTCTGCCGTGGTCGACTCAGGCGTCGAGAGTGCAGACGAGGCGCTGCACTTGGACGACGTGATGTGGCGCAAGGTGGGCGACGACCTGCTGATGCAGGGGTACGTGGGCACTACGTAGCGTTGCTCCGCGCACCTGCGCTCACCGAGGCCGCGCGCGCTGCCTACGGACCACTCACACGGCCCCGCGCGTTTGTCATGTCGCTCAGGCGGTACTTGATGCGATTCGTCATCAGGTGATCGCGCAACTCCACGAGATCCGGATGCACCGGGTCGATGTAGGAGGCCAGCGCCGCCCAGCGCTCGGCGCGCGTCCAGACCGTCTGCTCGTTGTAGAACTCCGCCATGCCGAAGCGCAGATCGAACTGAGCCTTGTCGAGCTTCGTGAGTTGTGACAGGATCTCGCGCCGCGCCGTATGGCCGCGCGGCAGGATGCGCCGCAGGCGCCCGAGATGGATGCGCGCTTGGTGGAACATCTGGTCCGCCTTCTCCGCGGCCTTGCGCGCACGCGTCTGGCTACCCTGCTTGACGTTCTTCTGCCACGCCTCCATGAGCTTCACGGCATTCTTGTAGAGGTCGATGGCCTGCGTCTTGCGCAGCAGGATCTCCTTGTTGCGCTTGCTCTCGACAGTCACCCGCTCGAGCTCGGCCTTCTCCTTGGCGGCGGCCTTGTCCAGCACCTGCACGCGCTTGACGAGGCGCGCCACGAGCTTGCCCACCTCCTGGGCGTTGGGGGCGGTGGCGAAGTGCAGCTTCAGCTTGCGCGCGATCTCCATCGCAGCCTCGAGGTCGCCGGAGTCTGCGAGGCGCTCGGCGTACTGGATGCCGTTGCGCACGGCATCGGCTTCCGCGCTCCGCACCGCAGCCTTGAACTTCGACTTCTTGATGGCGCCCAGGGCCAGGGCCTTCTCGTACTCCTCGCGGGCCTCCGCGTGGAGACCGAGATCTACGGCTAGCTCTGCGAGCTCGAGGCGTGCCTTTCCGTCGGCCGCAGGCGCCAGGGCACGCTTGGCACGGTAGTAACCCAGCGGCGCGAGGCGCGACCACGGCACGCGCCGGACCTGATCGGGCCCCAGGCGGACGACGATCTCGAGTTCACTGCCCGACTCGACGACCCCGCTCAGCGTCTTGCCGTTGGTCAGGGGCAGGGCGACGGGCCGCGTGTCCTTGGCGACAGCCGGCGAGTGGGCCAGCAGGCTGAGCAGCAGCAGCGGCACGAGGAGGGCGTAGGCGATGCGCATGGGGGACTCCGGGTGCCGGACCATCCTAGGAACGCCTGGGGCGGGTCGCTGCCGTTCCTTTCACGGTGTAGTCTGGACGAGCGTCCCGGGAGACCCTGAGAGGCCTATTGCCTCACCCTGGAGGGGCAGGCCCCGGTATTGACGGCGTTCATTCGCCTCGGTGACGTCGAGGCCGTCGAGATCTGTGTCACGGCTGAGAGTGAGCGGGCGGCCTGCTCGAAAGCCGAGTCGATCCCAGGCTCCGTTTGGAAACCCCTCTGCTGCGCCCGCGGATGCACTCGCCGCCCTGACTCTCGAAGCGCTCGCCAGCTCGCGCTCCTCGCGCCCGTGGTGGGACTGAGCGCAGCGGCGTCTCACGCGTCCAGCACGGCGTCTACTTCGA
>JAHEIK010000498.1 GCA_024639415.1 Planctomycetota bacterium | reverse complement strand
ACGCGTGTACATCTCGGTCGTTTGCATGTGCGCATGGCCGAGCCAGAGCGAGACTTTCCGAAGGTCCTTGGTGGCTTGCAGCACGGTCAGGGCGCATGTGTGACGCAGGACGTGGGGCGACACCCGTTTCGTCGAGAGCGACGGACAGCCCTTGGCGGCGGCCTGGACGTGTTTGTCGAGGATGTACTCGAAGCCGGCACGGGTCAGTGGCTGACGGCGCGCGCTGACGAAGACCTCAGGCGCAGGCACAGTCCCCCGCACGCCCAGCCACGCCCGCAGGGCCGCGGCCGTGACTTTCCACAGTGGCAAGCACCGCTCACGTCGACCTTTGCCGTGTACGAGGATGCTCGCTTCCGGCTGGAGAGTCACGTCGCTGAGCTGCAGGCCCACGAGCTCTGAGACGCGCAACCCGCCCGCGAAGCAGAGGTGCAGCATGGCGCGGTCGCGAACGCCGCGCCAGCGGGAGGGCTCGGGGGCGTTCAGGATCGCCTGCATTTCTTCGACCGTCAGGTGTCGGACCAATCGCGTCTCGCTCTTCTTGGGCGGGATTGCGAGGATGCGCCGAATCTGGTCGATCGCGGCGGGTTCACGAAACTCCAGGAAGTGCATGAACGACTTGATCGCGGCCAGGCGGACGTTTCTGGAGCTCGGGCGATTCGCACGGGTCGTTTCCAGGTAATTGAGGAAGCTGAGGACGAGGGGCGCATCGATCTGCTCGAGGTGCAACGCAGAGGGTAGGACGTGCAAGCGCTCACTGGCGAATTCCAGGAGCAGCTTGAACGCATAGGCGTAGGAGTCTGCCGTGTGGCTGGAGGCCCGTCGCTCGATCGGCAGTCGCTCGTGAAAGAACGCGGTGACGTGTGGCGCCAGCGGTGTCATGGCCGCCCTCCCATAACGAAACGCTCGCAGCGATCGGCAATGTCGGTCATCAGCTCCGGCACCGCTTCCAAGTACCAATAGGTGTCAGCGACCTTGGCATGACCGAGGTAAGTCGAGAGTGCGAGCATGTGCTGCGTAATCGCGTCGCGGCCGTCCGGGCAAGCTAGCAGGGCCTTCACGGCGAAGGTGTGGCGGAGCGAATGGGGCGTCGGACGAGAACGTGGTCGGTCCGGCAGGCCACTGGCGCGGGCCGCTGTCCGGAAGGCCACCTCGACATCGTGCAGCAAGAGGGGCTTGCGTCGGATTGAGATGAAGAGGTGGGGTTCTGTGGGCGCATACGGCAGTCGCCGCTGCAGGTACCGCTCGAGCCCGGCTCGGGCGGTCTCGTGCAGAGGGACGAGACGGCTCTTGTGGAACTTCGAACACCGGATCACGAGCCCGTCTGGCGTGAGGTCGTCCAATCGGAGACGAATGGCCTCGGACACGCGCAGGCCGGTCGCCGCCAGCAGCGCAAAGAGTGTGCTGTACGTGTCACGCCGGAGTGTCCGGTATCCGGAGCGAGCAGCGGCTGAGACGAGCTGTCCAATCTGATCCGGCGAGAGGATGTACGGCGCTGGACGCGCGCGCTTCTCCGCACCGAAGACAGGAGGCGGCACCTCATGGCGGACGTCCTCGGCACGGAGGTACCGAGCGAGTCGGATCACGTGGCCGAGCCGGCGGGCCCGCTGCGACACCGAGCGCGCAAGTCCCGCCCATTCGATGGCCAGGGGCGCTCGCACGTACGCCTCCGTCCTCGCCGCTGTAAACGCGGCAAAGCTCTCGAGCGCCCTCGCTTCCGATCGGAATGCGAAGCCGGCAGCACGCCGGACCGCGACGTACGATGCGACGGCTGCGGCTAACATGGCTGCACCTCTGGCCAGGGCTGGGCAATCCGACGGAGCGCCGTGACATCGACTTTGGCGTAGATCTCCGTCGTCGTGACCGACCGATGACGCAGGAGGGCCGCCACATCCTGCAACGAGGCGCCGTGGCGGAGCATCGATGTCGCCACGGAATGCCGCAGCAGATGGGCCGCACCCCGGCTGGGGCGAGTCACGCCGGCGCGCGCCAGCGCGCGATCGACGATGACCGAAACGGCACAATGCGAGGCGAAAGCGCGAAACGGTGCCCGACTACGGACGAAGAGCGTATCGGTGTCTGTCAGCGGACGGCCGCTCGTGAGATACGTGACAAGCGCATCGCCTACCTCGTGGGTAAGCGGCAGGCGCGTCTCGCGACGGCCCTTGCCAGACACGTGAATCCACGCCTGCTTCCAGTCGATGTCGTAGAGCCGCAACTGCACGATGTCGCCGGCTCGCAAACCCAACCGCGCGAGGAGCAGCAGAATCGCGCGATCGCGCTTCCCGACCGCCGAGGTGCGATCGCAGGAGGCGATCACGCGCTCGACGTCATCGGTGGGCAGGTAGCGTGGCAGGGACGACAGGCGCCAGTGGGCGAGAACGGGAATGGCCCCTTCCAGAGCGCTGGCGCATCGACCTTCGGCGATCAGGAACCGGAGGAACATTCGCAGCGCCGTCGTGCGTTTCTTGGCGGCCGCCCACCCGCACGTGCGAGTTCCCTCCAGCACGAACTCCCGTAGGGTCCGCGCGTCCCATGTGCTGGGCTGATCATTGACCCGTATGAGGAACGCGCGGAGGTGCACCTCGTAATTCAACAGGGTGCTTGTGCACGTGCCGCGGTGCTGCTGCATCCACTGATCAAACTCGGTGATCAGCGGAGGCACCGTGCGCTCGACGGCAGGACGGTCGATGAGACCGACGTCCTGGAGGTGTGTCAGGAAAAGGCGCGTGCCGTGCAGGATCTCCAATCGAAACGTATGCCCGAAGTGCGAGCACCGGCCGGGTCGCTGAAGGTGACGGTCGAATCGCTCCAACGCCGGCCCGATCGCACCGGCGATCGGAACGCCCGTACGGTCCGCCCAATGGACGAAGTGCTCCGCGGCTCGGAAATGCCTGCGGGCGGTGAGCGCCGCATAGCGGTCGTGCACCAATGCCTGCGCGAACGCTTCCAGCAGCGTCCCAGCCGGTCCGTCACGGACTGCCTGAACGCGCGCAGCGGACTCGAAAAGGTCGGTGAGCATGATGTCCCCCTTTCAGTAAGGACATCACGATAATGTGGAGTAGTTCGCCGGGCCCGATCGCGATGGAACGCCTCTATCGCCAGCGCGATCGCGACCCGGCTCCGCATTACCATCGGGTCCGCATTAAACAGAGGCATGGACGAATGGCTCCCCACCTTTGCCGACCCCATGCGCGCCCAGAGCGCGATCGACCGGTTCAACTCCGCGGCCTACGACCTCATCATCGAAGGCGAG
>JAHEIK010000497.1 GCA_024639415.1 Planctomycetota bacterium | reverse complement strand
AGGAAGACCAAGGTGCGCCGCGCAGCGCCGGAACGCGGCTCGTCGGCTCGCAGCCAGCGCGGCATGAGGACCAGGCCGCCCAGCGCCACGGCCCCGGACAGGACCTCGCGGCGATTGAGGCTCGTCTTGCGATCAGGCATCGATCTCTCTCCTAGGCAGTCTGGAACGCAGGGCAGCCCAGCACGAAGGCGACGCGCTTGCGTCCCTCGAGCTTCTCGATCGCGCCCGCCAGTCCGGTCGGCGCGACGCCCTCGAACGCCGTCTCCACGATGTTCTCGGCGGCACTGTCGGTCGCGAGGTCGGCGATCCGCTTCGCGGTGCCGAGCCGCTCGACGACGGCGCCGCTGCTCAGCCACCCCGTCCCCGACGTCCAGCCCTTGACGGACGGCGGCCGGAAGAGGATCTGGCCCATGCGGTCGAGGGATGCGTGCACGAACCCCGGCACCTCGTCGACGCCGGCCACTGCCAGCGCCGAGATCACGTACTCGACCGGGCTGCGCACCAGGGCGCGTTGACTCGAGACCCGCAGGAACGCCGGCGCGCGGAAGAGCGCCTCCAGCGTGGCGCGGAGGTTCATGCCCGCCACGCGCATCGTGTCGGCCAGGGACTGCACCTCCTCGGCCGTGGGATCGGGGTGCGAGAAGAAGCGCAGCAGCTTGGTGGCGATGAAGCGGGAGCTGGCGGGGTGCTCCATCAGGATGTCGACGACCTCTTCGCCGCCGAACCTACCCGTCTTGCCGTGAATCGTCTTCTCGCCCGCGTCGTGGAAGCGCTCGCGGAAGACGAACTCGTGATGCCGGCTGTGCCAGCCCGTGAACGCGCGGGCGGCCTCGCGGATGTCGGTCTCCGTGTAGTTGCCGATGCCGAGCGTGAAGAGCTCCTGGAGCTCGCGGCCGTAGTTCTCGTTCGCGTGGCCCTTGCGGTTGGCGTTGCCGTCCAGCCAGCGGATCATCGCGACGTCGCGGCTCACGCCGAGCACGAGGTCGCGCAGCGAGCCGGCCCCGTGCTCGCGGAACAGCCCGTACTGGGTCCACATGAGCTGCGCGTCCTGGATCTTGGCGTTGGACGTCGCGAAGTGGCCGTGCCAGAAGAGCGCGAGCTTCTCGGCGAGCGGCGCTGCGCCGGAGCGCATGCGCTCCAGCCACACCTGCTGGATCGCTCCGGGCCGATATGGATCGAAGCCCTCGGGGTCGGCCGGCGGCGCGGTGTCGAGGCCGGCGAGCAGACGCCCCAGCGCTTCGTCGAATGACAGCTCGCGCCACTCGGGCCAGGACGCGGCATCCGGACCGAATCCGGCCCTCCGCAGCAGGTGGGCGATGGCTAGCGGGCCTTCGAGCAGCTCGTCCATGATGGGTCCCCCGGGCGTTGCACGTTGTACCCGCCCCGGGAGCCCCGGTTTCGGTCCGGCGCCCGAAGGCGCAGCGGACCGCCCTCAGCGCCAGGTGTCGGCGTAGCGCCTCAGGGTGGCCGCGATGGGCAGCTCTCCGGCTTCTTCGATCAGCGCGTCCAGCTTCTTCAGCGCCTTCCGGATCGCCTTGGCCGCCTCCTCCTTGCAGGCCGAACACGCGGCGTTGAGGCGCTCGTGGCCCTTCCTGTCGCAGGCCTCGCAGGGATCGCGCTTCTCGAGCCCCTTGACGATCTTCCCGAGCTTCTTCTCGACCGCGATCGCCGTCTTCAGCTCCTTGCTCTTCGAAAGCTCGCTCAGACGCGCTGCGGCCGGTTCGACGATCGCCGTTCCCCCCAGCTCCTTCACCAGCGCCTTGAGCGCCGGCAGCGTCTCGGAGGGCTTCGTCGCCATCAGCTCTTCGGCGTGCGCCTGCATCCGATCCCGGTAGTCCACGATGGCCGTCTGCAGCCGCTCCAGCTCCGCCTTGTGCTGTCCGTCGAGCGCGGGGTCGCCGAGCTTCTTCTCGATCGTCGTGAGCGCCGCCTTCAGGCCCTTCTTCTTCGCGACCTTCGCTGCGAGTGCCGCCTCGTGCTCGAAGGGCGCGTCGCCCAGGTAGATCGCGGGCGTCTTCTCGAGCAGCTCGTCCACCCACTCGATCATCTTCAGGCCGTCGCCGCCGTGATAGGCGCCGCACATGTGGTGATGCGCGAGCTTCCCGGTGTGGTCGAAGACCATGTAGTAGGGCACGTAGCCGTTGCCCTTCACCTTGGGGTGGCCGCCCTGGCTGCTGACCGTCACGTTCGGCGTGTCGGGGGCCAGGCCCTTGGAGCGGATGTAGGCGACGACGTCTTCCTTCGTCCCCTGCTGGCAATGCGTCGCGACGAGATGAAAGGGCTTGCCTTCGAGGCGTCTGGCCAGACCGACCAGCTCAGGCGTGATCGCCTGACAGCCGACTCACGACCCCCAGATCTCGACGAGCACGACCTTGCCGATCAACGCCCGCTTGTCGACGTCCACGCCGTACCAGTACGTGCCGAGGTTCAGCTCCTCGACGGCCGCGCCGGGCGCCGCGGTCCCCTGACCTTCGTCCGCGCGGAGCGGCAAGGCCAGGATCGCGACGATCGAGACGATTCCGAGCAACGTGAGGATGCGCATGCCTGGGCACTCCATCTGGACGATCATCGGCTCGCAGATCGTAGCCCGCCGGCGAGGTCGTCCTTCTCCATGTTCCTGCGGAAGCCGTAGGGGTACGATCGCCCCAAGGAGACAGCCATGCGCATGCGCCGGTGGTTCCCGGTTCTCCTCTGCGGGACCCTCGTCCTCTCGCTGAGCGGCCCCGCGCGAGCGGAGCCCCCGGGCTCGGACGGTCCGTCGGCCACGCGCGTGGTCGTGCGCGGGAAGAGTGTGTTCGCCGACGCACTGGTCGCCGCGGCGCGGCCCGCCTGGGCCGTGACGCCGGGTCGCCCCGTGCTCTTCGTGTTCGACGTGACGCCGCACACGCGTCGCGGGCGCACGGTCATCGAGGACGGGCTCGCCGCGTTGGAGCTGGAAGCGTTGAACGTGCATCACTGGTCGGTCGCCGCCCTGGGCGACAAGCCGTCGAAGCCCGAGCTCTCGGCGGCCGACCTGGGCACCCACCTCCGGAAGGTGTTCGCGGAGGACACGGACGTCGTCAGCACGCTCACCGCGCTCGCCCGGACCCTGAAGAGCTGGCGCGAGAAGAACGGGGTCGTCGTCTACATCGCGGACTGGCACTTCGAGGACGACGTCGACCTGGAGGGCTTCATTCAGTCGTTGCAGAAGAAGGGGCGCACGTTGAGCGTGGTCGGGACCGAGGCAGCCTTCCGCCGCGGCTGGAACGACGGCCTG
>JAHEIK010000097.1:8842-10548 GCA_024639415.1 Planctomycetota bacterium | reverse complement strand
GCCAAGCTGGCCCGGCGCCTGCGCGCCGAGGACCTCTCGCTCGAAGCGCGCAAGCGCATCGAGAACGCCTTCGAGAAGGGCTTGGAGATTGCGACCGTTCGTGACCTGAAGACGCTGCTCGGCCAGAGCCTGACGACCGCGCAGAGCGAACTCGACCAAGACAAGCCGCAGCGCGCAGCCGAGGAGTTCGAGCGACTCTCGCGCCGCTACCAGAAGATGGCTCAGCGCCTCCGCTCCATGGAGGCCCTCAAGCGCATGGCGCAGAACCTGCGCGCGTCCGGACAGAAGGCGCTCGGACGCAACCAGGGCTCCATGAAGCGCATCGCCGGCCTCTCCAAGGGCGGCCTCTCGCGCGTCGGCACGCAGCCCGTCAAGTTCTCCATGGGCAACAACCCGTCCGGGCGCAAGGGGTCGTCGGGCAGCAACGCCGCGGGCCAGCCCGGGACGAACCAAAGCAGCGGGCGCACCGGCGGCGCGCCTGTACCCGGTACATCCGGCCCCCCCAAGCCCCCGTGCCCGACCTGAGCGTCCAAGAGTGGGCAGGCGGGTCCGCCTCCGATTCCTGGAACACGCCCCGGCAGCGGTGGGAATCCCCCGCCTCCCGGCACGCCGCCCGGCGGCACCTGAGCGAGCAAGAGTGGCGGCACATGAAGCGGCTCAGGAGGTACCTGAGGCGGTTCAGGTGCGGGCTCCGGTTCGGGGTCCAGCAGCAGTAGTTCAGGCAGCAGTGGTTCGTCGAGTGCAAGCGGCAGCGGTGCGGGAGGCCTGAAGGCAGGCACCGGCACGGCCGGCCTCGGCAACTCACCGACGCGTCGCCTGGCAACGAGCAAGGACGAGACCGTCGACGCCAAGGTCGGCCGGGACGGTCCTTCCACGATGACCACGCGTGATCCCAAGGATCGCACGGAGAGTTCTTCGCGCAGCTCGCGCGACATCGCCATCGAGTTCTTGAAGGTGCAGGAAGAGGCGCTGGCATCCGAGCCGCTGCCCCTCTCGCGCCGCGAGCACGTCTTGCGCTACTTCACAGCCTTGCGCAAGCAGCTGGAGTCCGAGAGCAAGTGACGCCGGCGCGGGGGCCTCGTGCCCCCGCCGCGCTCGCCGCTTCTCCGCGCCGTTGGCGCACCCCAAGGGAGGATCCCGTGACCACGACAGGTAACGACGACGGAGCCGCGACGGCGACCGTGAAGCCCGAGAATCTCGAAGCGCAGTTCGCGGAGTTCCGCGAGCGCTTCGCCGGCATGCGGAAGGAACTGCAGCGCGCGATCGTCGGCTACGAGGACATGCTGCAGGACGTGCTCGTGGCGGTGGTGTCTCGCGGCCACGTCCTGCTGGAGGGCGTACCCGGGCTGGGCAAGACCTACCTCGTGCGCATGCTGGCGCGCGCCCTGGGCGTCGGTTTCGGGCGTGTCCAGTGCACGCCGGACCTGATGCCTTCGGACATCCTCGGCACACACATCGTGAACGAGGACGCCTCGGGCCACCGTGCCTTCTCCTTCGAGAAGGGGCCGGTCTTCACCAATCTCCTCCTCGTCGACGAGATCAACCGGGCCACGCCGAAGACGCAGGCCGCGCTGCTCGAGGTGATGCAGGAAGAGCGCGTCACCGTCGGCGGCGAGACGTTCGAGCTGCCGCGGCCGTTCTTCGTGATGGCGACCCAGAACCCGCTCGAGATGGAGGGCACCTACCCGCTGCCCGAGGCGCAGCTC
>JAHEIK010000097.1:5719-8832 GCA_024639415.1 Planctomycetota bacterium | reverse complement strand
CCCGTGGCCGATCCCCTGGCCAACTACGCGGCGGCACTCGTGCTCGCCTCGCATCCCGAAAGCGACACGCCGGTCGCCGACGTGAAGCGCTTCGTCTCCTACGGTGCCAGCCCGCGCGGCATGCAGACACTGATCCGCGCTGCACGCGTGCACTGCATCCTGGACAGCCGCACGGCCGTCTCGGTCGCCGACATCCAGCGCGTTGCCAAGCCCGCCCTCCGGCACCGCATCTTGCTCAACTTCGAGGGTGAAGCCGAGGCCGTCGACGTCGATCGCGTCGTGGACGAGATGCTGGCCTCCGTCCCGAAGCCGGCCGGAGGCGCCGAGTGACAACCAGGGCGACGAGCCACTGCCGACCGGGCAGTCGGCGCCGCGTCTGCTGGACGTTGGCGCTGCTGCTGGGCAGCCTCCTGCTCGCGGGCGGCCCCACCGCCCGTGCGGAGGATCCGCTGTCGCCCGAGGAGGTCCGCAAACGCTCGCTGCCCCTGCGCACCGCGCTGCACCACGACCCGACCCTTGGCTCCCCTCTCGAGCGGCTGCTCGAGATCTACCGCAAGGCGGACCGGGTCGAAGAGCTGGTCGCCGTGTATCGCTCGCATCTCCAGGGCTACCCCAACGATCTCTCTGCGCGCATCGTGCATACGCGACTGCTGCTCGCGACCAACGACCCCGAGGGACCGCGCGAGGTCCGCGCCGCCGTGGAGCGCCACCCCAAGAACGGCTACCTGCAACATCTCCTCTTCACCCTGCTCGACGACGCGGGCGACCGCCGCGCCCTCGAGGCGCTCGACAAGGCGGTCTCGCTCGAGACCCTCCCGACCCGCAAGCGGCGCTGGATCGAGCAGCTGCTGACCCAGGCGCTCCAGGAGGACCGCCGAGACCTTGCGGCCAAGCATCTCGGCGCCCTGGCGGAGCTGCTGGGCGGTGGCGCAGAAGCGCATCTGAGCGCCGCGCGCAAGATGCAGGAGTTCGGCTTCCACGAACGGGCCCTGAAGCAGCTCGAAGCGGCTCGCAAGGCGCAGCCCTCACCCGAGAACGGCGTCGAGATCGAGCTGCTCGCAGCCTCCCTCGAGGTCGCGCTGGGCCGGCGCACCGCCGCCGCGTCCCGACTCGATACGCTCCTGACACGCCTCACCGCCGACTACTGGCGTCGCTCCGAGATCCTGCGACGCCGTGCCCGCCTGGTCGCCTCCGCCGGCGAGCGCGACGGCATGCTGGCGGCTGCGCTCGCGCGCACCACGGAGCGTCCGCAGGACGAGTCTGCGGCCCTCGACTACGCCCGCCTGCTGAGCGGTTTCGAGCGCCACCGCGAAGCGCTCGACGTGCTGCTCGCCGCCAGCAAGCGCATCCCCGCATCCCCGCGCCTCGAGAGCGAGGTGCTCGGCGTCTACGACAGGCTCCGCGACGAGCGCGGTCGCGCGACGTATCTGGCGGCGCGTATCGAGCTCTACCCCGAGCGCGACGATCTCGTGGAGAGCCGGGTCCGCTCGCTCTTCCTGCTAGGCCGCAAGGAGAAGGCCAAGGAGGTGCTCGACGCGCTGCTGGCCAAGCAGCCCGAGGGTGTGCGCGTCCAGCGTCTGCTGGAGACGGCCCGGTTCCTGCGAACGCGGGGTCTGCCCACGACGGCCGCCGGCGTGTATCGCCGCGTCGTCGAGCTGGATCCCAAGCGTCTGGACATCCGGCGCGAGTGGGCCGAGTGCCACCTTGCCGTTGGGGACCGGACCAGGGCGCGTCACGTGCTGTCCGCCCCCATCCCACCCGAGACGCCGAAGGACGTGTTTCTCGACATGGTGCAACTGCTCATGCAGCAGTGGCTCTACCCCGAGGCACGTGCGGCCCTCCGCAAGCGCCTCGAGGTGCAGGACGACGACCTCGACATCCACCTGGCTCTCATCGAGGTGGAAGGCAGCCTCGGCTACGGCACGAGCGGCGCGCGCTGGGTGGATCGGGCACGGCAGCTCGCGGATACGCCCGCCCGCTATCGGCGCTGGCTCGAGCAAGGCATCGGCTTCCACGAGTTCTACGACAGCGAGACGGCGTTCCTCGAAGCTGAGCAAGCCCGCATCGAGGGTGAGGCCGGCGCGTGGACCCCGAGGCGCCTCGGACGCGTCGAGGTCTTTGCGGAGCTGAGCGCGAAGAGCGACCGGGTCGAGCCGGTCGCCGGTCTCCTCCAGAGCTACCTCTCCATCGACTTGCCGGCGGACGCGCGCATCCGGCTGCGTCGCAAGCTGGCGGCATTGCTCGAGGAGGCCGGGCGCGGTTGGTTCGTCCGTGACGAGGGACACCTTGGCGCAGCCGCGGCCGAACTGAAGAACCTGCTGCGCGACGACCCCGACTACCAGCATGAGTACCGGGCCCGCCTCGCACTGATCCACATCGCTCGCAAGCGAATGGATCTGGCCAAGCCGCTGCTGGAGAAGATCGACGTGAGGCGACTGGGCGAGGCGCGCATGCTCGAGCGGATCTCACGCGCCTACACCGATCTCAACGACGGTCCGCGGGTGCTCCAGTGCTTGGAGCGCCTGACCGTGCTCGCCGCCTCCGATCGAGGGCACTGGGAAGATTGGATCAGCGCCCTCACGAGCTCGGGCGAAGAGCACAAGCTACGCAGCGCAATCCGCCGACTCCTGCGGGGCGTGCCGCGCCTGAAGCTGAACCGGGACACGCAAGCCGAGCTCAAGGGCCATTTGCGGGACTCGTACTGGCGCTCCATCGGCCGCCACATGTCGGTCCGCGAAGAAGCCGGCTACCTCGACGCTCTGGCGCTGCTCGATGAGGTCGAGCGGCTGTCGGCCGCCGACGACCTTCCGCTGTGGGTGGCCTGGACGCGCGCGTTCGTGTTCAACGCCCTCGAGCGCCCCAAGGCGCGCGACGAGGCGATCGGCGAGCTTGACCGCTTGATGGAGCATCGCAAGGCCGCCGCCGTGGCGGCCGCACAGGAACGTGCACGGCTCGCGGGGGAGGATGACGTCGAGGACGAGGTCGATGCGGACGAACAGGCCCAGCGCGACTTGCTGCTGGACCGGATCGAGTTCCCCGACGGGCTGGGCGCATCGTGGCGTGCGGCACGTGCACTTCTGACGGGCACACCTGCCCTACCTGCGTCACGCGGC
>JAHEIK010000097.1:0-5709 GCA_024639415.1 Planctomycetota bacterium | reverse complement strand
CCGATGGCGCCGCCCGAGTCACCGCAGTCCTGCCTCTGGGAGCCGAGCGTCTGCTGATCGCCGACGCCGGCGGCGGCCTGCACGGCGTCGACCGGACGAGCGGCAAGGTCCTGTGGACGCACGCCGCGGCCTTCCAGGCGCGGGCCAACACCGCACTGGCGTGGCATCAGTACGCGCCGGTCCAGGTTCCCATCCTGGGACCGGGCGACTGCTTCTACGTACCGGGCGCGGGCCACGTGCAGTGCTTCGGCCCTGATGGCGTCAAGCGCTGGGAAGCGCACCTGGGATCGGGTGCCGTAGCTCTCGAGATCGCCGCGTCCGACAAGGCTCTCTTCGTCCATGCACCGGAGACGGGTGAGATCGCGGCCCTCCACGCGGCCGATGGCAAGCTGCGCTGGCTTCACACGCTGGCCCAGAGATCGCAGTCCGTCGCCATGCCCCAGGGCTCGGGGCTGGCCCTCGAAGGCGATCGCCTGCTGGTGTACGGCCCGCGCACAGCCGTCGTGAGCACCCACGACGGGAGCATCCAGTGGACGTTCGAGCCGGATCGGGTCCGACGCGTCCCGCTCACACTGGAAGAACCCGACGAGCGCGTAGCCGGACTCTTCGGTCGCCGACGCAGACGCAGCCCGCGCACGGCTGCGGTGCCCAGCGCAGCCAGTCCGCCCCCCCTGAACCCGAGTGCGCCTTTCGGCTCGTCCCCGGTCTTCCTGGGGGGCCGCAGTGGCGGTCGCTGGGTCGGCGGGCCTCCTCAGGTGCCAACGCCCTGGGGCCCGAGCGGCGCGATCGGGCTGGGCGGAGGCGCCACGCCCACCTACCTGACCAATCCAGGC
Organism: Planctomycetota bacterium; assembly: GCA_024639415.1. Taxonomy (GTDB): domain Bacteria; phylum Planctomycetota; class PLA2; order PLA2; family JAEUHO01; genus JAHEIK01. The sequence goes on along the minus strand of JAHEIK010000097.1, from coordinate 4,876 downwards.
CGCTCCGCCGCGACCTGGTCACCCGGTCAAGCCACGAGGCCGACGGCGGTCGTAGCCCCTGCCGTGCGCTGGGCCGCCCCCCTGGCGGGAGGCGCGGCGCGTCGCGGCATGCTGTTCGGACGCCGCCTGCTGCTGCTACGCGGAGGGCCGCCGGGGCGGCAGGGTGCCGCAGGTGACGAGGCGCTGATCGTGGACCTGGATCTGCCGCTGTTCGGCAAGCAGGTCCAGATCACGGGCACGCCGCTCGGGCGCGTCGGTCCGCGACTCGTCCTGCTCCAGCAAGGCAAGGTGCTGCTGTGGAACGTGGAGCGCGGCACCCAGGCTACGTTCGATCTCGCCACGCTCGGCGGTGAGAGGCAGCGCTTCCTCGTACATGCTGCACGCGACGGAGCCTTCCTCTATCTGTCGGGTCCTTCAGGCCTGCTCTGTCTGAACTTGCTGACCCTGCGTCAGGTCTTCCAGGCCGCGTGGCCCTCCGCCGTGCGCCCGCTGCGCAACGACGACCCGACGGCGGCCCACTACCTGCTGCACGGTATGACCCAGGTGTACCAAGGAGCGACGGTCGAACCCGTCATCCAGCCGTGCGGGCTCGCCGACGACCGCACGCTCTACGCCGTGTCCGACCCGTACCGCGTCGTTGCCTTGGAGGATGCGCCGGTCGGTGCGCCGGCAGATGCAGCAGCGCCCAAGAAGGAAGGCGACACGGATGGCCGATGAACAGGTCTTCGACGCGGACTTCCTGCAGCGCCTACGCACGCTGTTCTTCAAGCTCCGGCGCCGCCGCATGCTCAAGCAGAAGGGCGTGCAGCAGACGCAAGCCCTCGGGTTCACGCGGGAGTTCAAGGACTACCGCCACTACACACGCAGCGACGACTTCCGGGCTATCGACTGGCGCCTGTTCGCGCGCGTCGAGCGCCTGTTCGTCAAGCTCTACGAGGAGATCCAGGAGTACCACATCCACATCCTCGTGGATCGCAGCGCGTCGATGATCGAGCCCTTCCCCCGCAAACGCATTGCGACGCTGCGTCTGGGCGTGGCGCTTGCGTACCTGGGCCTGATGAACCAGCACCGCGTCTCCATGCTCTCGTTCGCGAGCGACGTGAAGCAGGAGGTGCCCCCGCTCAAGGGCCAGGGACATATCCACCGCGTGCTCCAGCACCTGACGGGCATGCCCTTCGAGGGCGTCACGGAGCTGGCTTGCCTCAAGCAGTTCCGCCCGAAGCGCGACAGGCGCGGCATCGTGTTCATCCTGTCCGATCTACTGGGCCGCGAGCCGGAGGAAGCCGCCGCGGCGCTGGAGATCAGCACGTCGTGGCCTGCCGAGACGCACGTCGTGCACATCCTCGAGCCCGAGGAGATCCACCCGGACATCGACGGCGAGGTGCGCCTCATCGACGTCGAGACACAAGAGCAACGACAGCTCACGCTGACCCGGCGCGACATGGACCGCTACCAGGAGGCCTTCGAGAAGTTCCTCGCGGATCTGGCCCAGTCCTGCATGCGCCGGCGCGTCGACTACGTCACGTGGCGCACGGATCTCCCCTTCGAGAAGATGTTCCTGGAACTGCTCTCGCGCGGCAGCGCGCTGTCGCAGGGTTAGAGAAAGGGCGCTCCGCCGCATGCACTTCCAGTTCCCCGGACAACTCGCCTGGGCCTGGCTACTCGTGCCGGTCGTGCTGCTCTTCCTCGTGCGTCGCCGTCCGAAGAAGGTCAAGGTCAGCACCCTGGCGTTCTTCAAGTCGCTTGCGCACGTCTACCGCGAATCCCCCTGGCTACGCCGGCTGAAGAAGCTGCTCGCTCTCCTGATCGCCATCGCTACGGTCGGCTTCGGGGTCTTCGCACTGGCGCAGCTCGTCGTCGCCCCCGAGGCCGGTGACCTCAAGAGCGTGATCGTCGTCATCGACGGCTCGGCTTCGATGGCCGCGAACGACGCCGACGGGCGCAGCCGGCTCGACGTCGCCAAGCAGCGCGTACGCAATCGCCTGGCCGGCCTGCAAAGCGGGATCGGCGTCCTGCTGATGCGCTACGACCATCGACCGGAGATCCTCGTCCCCCACAGCTATGACCGGCGTGCGCTGCTCCGCGCCCTCGAGGCCGTCACGGTGCGACCCGTCGCCGACGATGCCGACACGGCGCTGCGACTCGCGGCGCGGCTGGCGGCACTGCACGCGCCGGCCGCGATCTGGCACGTGACCGACAGCCCGCTGCTGCGCAGCGGGTTGTCGGAAGACGCAAAGGAGGCAAAGAGCGCAGAGGAAGACTCGCGTAGGAACGCAGAAGGCAAGGGCTCCAAGAGCGGCGACGGTGAGCCGACGGAAGCCATCGAGGTCGCGACCCTGGAGGAGCGTCTGGGACTGGCCGACGACGTGAGCATCGAGACCTTACCGATCGGACTGCCCACGTCCGTCAATGCCGGCATCACCGGGTTCCAGATCCGGCCTCGTCCGCTGGAGCGCGGGCACTTCGACGCCTTCGTCGAAGTCCACGCGCGGGGCCCGACCGACGTGGAGGTCAAACTCGAGGTCCGGATGGACGACAAGCTCGTCTCCCTCCGCGACCTCACGGTGAAGCCCGGCGCCTACGAGCGTCTGCTCATCCCCGTCGAGGGCACGCACGGATCCGTTCTGACGCTGCAGACGCGCGCCGAGGGCGACGTCCTCGGACTCGACGACGTCGTGCATGCCCGCATCCCCGAGGCGCGCCCGGTACGCCTCCTCTGGATCCGGAAGAAGGAGGCCATCGATCCCTTCACCCAACTCGCACTCGTCGCGCTCGGTGAAGAAGGCGTGCTCGAGGCATTCGAGGCCTCCCCCGAGGCCTACGACCTGGAGAAGGAGACGTTCGACGTCGTCCTGTTCGACGGCTGGCTCCCGCCGACGTGGCCGACGAACCTGCCCGCCCTCGTGATGAAGCCGCGTCGCTCCCTCGGGCCGATCCGCACGGTGCCGATCGAAGGCGACGGCCTGCCCATCGACGAACTGCGGGCCGTGGACGAGCAGCACCCAGTCCTCTACGGCGTGGCCAGCGATCGCGTGGCCGTCACGCAGACGGCCGTCCTCGAGGCCGGCGGCTCCCTCTCGCCCCTGTGGACGGGCAGCATGGGCCCGCTGCTCGTCGCCGGCGAGGTGAAGGGGCAGAAGCTCGTGATCGCAGCCTTCGCGGCGGACCGCTCGGAGCGACTGGGCCTGATGGCCTCCTATCCGCTCCTCCTGGGCAACGCCATCTTCTGGCTGGCGCAAGGCGACGAGGAAGAGCGGCAAGGCAACAACCTGCAGACCGGTCGTCTCGTGGCAGCCGAGGGCACCGCCATCACCTGGCACGACACGGCCGGCAGTGAGGTCGCGCGATCGGCCTTGGCCGGTGGCGGAACGGTCACGGAACTCGACCGCATCGGACTGTGGCGCATCGGAGAGAAGGCGGGGAGTGCCTCCCTCCTCTCGAAGTCGGAGACCCTCACCGGCACAGGCAGCCAGGACGACGTCGCCGCGGCACCCGTGGGGACGAGCGGGTTCCTGAGCGGCGATCTACGACCGCTGCTCCTGTGGCTGCTGCTCATCCTCCTCGTCGTCGAAGCGTGGCTGTTCCACCGCCACGCGGTGTACTGAGGGGAGCGCGCATGGACTGGGCCAACCCCTATCTGTTGCTCGTCTGCCTGCCCGCGGCAGCCTTGATCTGGCTGACGACGCGCACCTCGCTGCACCCGATGTCGCGACGGCGACGCCTGGCGCTGCTCGGCGTGCGCATCGCGTGCATCGTGCTCGTGCTCCTGGCGCTCGCGGCGCCCGCCTGGGAGCTCGAGACCGAGCAAGAGACCGTCGTGTTCGTCCTCGACCACTCGAAGAGCCTGGGCACCGAGGGCATGCAAGCGGCGGCCGCACGCCTGAATGCCCTGCTGGACGACCTGCCCGGCGACACATCGGTCGGCATCGTGTCTGCCGGTGCCTCGACCAAGGTGCTGCGGCCTGTCGGCAGCGATCAGGCCCCCCTCACCATCGACCCAGCGCTGGCCGAGGCGGACGGCAGCGAGACGGATCTGGCCGGGGCCGTCGCGCTGGCCTCCGGCCTCTTCCCCGCAGGCACGGCACGCCGCCTCGTCATCATCAGCGACGGGCTCGAGACGCGCGGGGACGTGGTGGAGGCCGCGCGCGAAGCCGCGCTGCAGGGCACGGTCATCGACGCCGTCCCTGTCCACGGTCCCAGTCGCCCCGACGCACGGGTCGTCCGCTTGCGCTCGAGTCGCGCCCGCTCCCACGAAGGCGCGAGCATCGCCCTGTCGGCAGAGATCGAGAGTTCCGTCGACGGCAAGGCGCAGCTGCGCCTGTTCGAGAACGGCGTGGAGGTCGAAACGCGCGACATCGAGCTGAAGGGTGGAGAGCCCAAGCTCGAGGTGTTCCAGCGCACCCCGGAGGAGCGCAACCTCTACCGCTACCTCGTGCGGATCGAGGAGTTCCCCGCCGACGCCATCGCCGAGAACAACGAGGCGATGAGCCTCGTCGAGGTCCGTGGGCGGCCCCTGCTCCTGCTCGTCGAAGGCGAGCCGGACGAAGCGCACTACCTCACGCAAGCGATGGCCAAGGAGGGCATCCGCCTGCATCTGCGTCCGCCCGAAGCGTTCCCCCAGAGCCTGCAGGAGCTCGCCGCCTACGACGGGATCGTCCTCAGCGACGTGCCGGCCTTCCAGCTCGCCGACCGCACGATGACCCTCATCCACGACTACGTGGAGCAACTCGGCGGCGGCTTCCTGATGATCGGCGGCCTGCGCAGCTTCGGCGTCGGTGGCTACTACCGGACACCCATCGAGGACATCCTCCCCGTCCGCATGCAGCCGCCGGACAAGGAGGAGCGCTACTCCACAGCCCTCGTCCTCGTGATCGAC
>JAHEIK010000496.1 GCA_024639415.1 Planctomycetota bacterium | reverse complement strand
GGCGTGCCCGGGACGCGTGCCCGTTACCCGCCGCCGCCCAATCCGCCCGTGTTGTGACCTGTAGGGGCGGCCCTCGTGGCCGCCCGCCGCCAGTCCCCGAGCGTGAGCCGCGAAGAGACGGGAGACGGGCACGTGTCCCGGGCACGCCGGGAACGCAGACGCAAACGTTCACGTTTACGGGGTGACAAAGCCGCCCCTACGGCGCCTTCGTCACGACAGTGCAGCGACCCCCCGTCGCAGTCGCCAGCTGCTTCATGAAGCGCTTGATCTCCGCGAGGTTCTTGCGCGGCTGGAGATCGGGGGCCTCGTTCTCGAGTGTGAGGGCGAACGTGTGGATGACGACGCGCCGGTAGCGGTTCCAGCTGCTGACGCTCGCCAAGATGGCTTCCGGCACGATCGGCTCGCCGTCCGACGCCAGGCCGTCCGTCAGCAGGAAGACCGTGTCCATCTCAGGGTTCTCTGCGAAGGCCTTCTTCAGCGCAGCGTGCATGTAGGTGCCGCCGCGCGGCTCGGCGAGGGTCTTGTCCAGCCACCCCAGGACCTTCGCGACGTTCGCCTGGCTGGCCGGCGCTTCGCCTCGGCGCCACGCCTTGACCTTGTCCGAGAAGACGATGACGTTGAATACCGTCTTCGGATCCAAGGCGAGCAGCACCTTGCGCAGTTCGTCGCGGGCGACCTTGATGCGCGTCGTCTTGCCGCCGCGCGGCATGGCCATCGAGCCCGACACGTCCACGACGAAGATCAGCCGGTCGGAGTGGACGTTGACGCCGTAGTACGTGACGACGCTGCTGGACGGCGAGGGCTTGATCTTGCCGATGCTGTCTGGGCGGCTCTTCCACCACTCCTTCCAGTGGACCGGGTCGTAGCCGATGTCCTTGTGCGTCAGGCGGCGCAACGCCTCGTGGGCCACGGAGCGCGTCTTGATGTGGGGGTCGTTCAGCAGGTCGGCGACTTCGGGCAGCAACTCCTCGAAGCGCGCCTCACCGATCGAGGTGGCCGCGCGCTGGCGCACGACGGGCTCGTCATCCACCAGCAGTCGCTTGAGCGCTCCGCGCACGTTGACGTCGGCGGGCTTCTGCCAGGCCATCACATCCGCCACGGCGAGGCGGATGCGCCAGTTCTCGTGAGCTACGCCGCGGATCAGGAACGGTCGCACCTCGCGGCCGTTGATGCTGCCGGCGGCCCGCACCGCGGCGTGGGCCAGCGGCATGCCTGCTCGCTTGACGCTGTAGATCGCGAAGAGCTCCATGGCGCGCTCGCGCGCACGCGGATCGGCGTGCGCGTACTGCGCGTCGAGAGCGGCCTGCAGCACGTGGGTGCTCTTGTGCTGCAGCGCTTCGGTCGCGAGCCAGGTGAGGACCGCCTCGTCGCTCGCGCGGCCGAAGGCGTCGCCCAGCGCGTGGACGAGCACCGGATCCGGACGTGCGGACACGTAGTCGGCGAGCGTCTTCGCCGTCGTCAGGTCCAGCCTCCGGCCCAGGGTGAGAATCGCGACGGCCTTGTCGTCGACGAAGCGGGCGCGGCGCACGATGTCGAGCAGGATCTCGCGCGCCTTGGGGTGGTCCACCTTGCCCAGGTCGCGCAGCGCGTCCATGCGCAGGGCGAAGGATGCGTAGTCGGTGTGCTTGAGCAGCCGCAGGTAGCTGGCGTGAATGGCCTTGACCTGGGCCGCCGCGTCAGGCTGCTCGTCGGCACAGACTGTGGGCGCGAGCAGGACCCCGGTGACGAGGGCTGCGAGCAGCAGCAGGCGGGGGTGCAGGGCCTTCAGGTGGCACTCCTTTGCGGTACGCGGATCCTACTAGAGGATCGACCATCCGGCCTTTACGCACGCGTGACACTGTGGACGACCCCAACCGGATGATGACGCCATGTCGCGCTTCGGCCCCCGTGCCCGGACCATGCTGCTGCTTCTGGCCGGTGGCCTGGTGCTGGGGTTGCTCGGGTTCCGGACGTTGGCCCTCGAGCGGGAGCGGGCAGCACAGCTCTCCGGGCGAGCGCTCTCGGTGCTGAAGCAGCGCCTGAAGGGGGATGCCGAACGACTCGCACGCAAGCCGCGGGGCCGCCCACTCCTCGCTTGGCGCGTGGAGCCGGCCACCCTGCCGGGGTCCCAGCACCTCGGCGCGGAGTTGCACATCGACCGCCTGCGCCGAGCGGCGGGCTACGACCAGGACCCGGGCCTCTCCCTGCCGCGCTGGGAAGCGCTCGGCGATCGTCACCTGCCGACCTGGGTGCGCCACATCGCCGCCCTCGGAGCAGGGCGTTGTTGTCTGGCCCTCGGTCGTTTCGAGGAGAGCGACAGGCACTTCGAGATCGCGGCGCGGGCAAGCCCGCTGCTCGTGTCCCTGGATGGTGCTCGCGTGGCGTCGGCCGCACTCCGCTACCTGGCGGCGTCCGGTCTGCGGGCCGGGGATCCGGAGCCACTGCGCAGGCTCCTCACGGTCGCTGAGGACGGAGCCCGCATCGTCGATGGGGACGTGCAGGGCCCGGCGGAGCAGCTTCAAGCGCTGAGTGTGTCCATCGGCCAGGGCCGGGTACCGCGGCCCCCGGAGGAGGACTGGGAGCGGCTGCAGCGAGCGATCCGCCACGCGCACCGCGGACACGCCTTGCTGAAGCGCGTGGGGTCTCGCGGAATCCTCGTGGCCGACGGTGAGCTGGCCATTCGGCACGCTTCGTTCATTGGCCGCTATCCGCTACAGAGCCTGCTCGAACCGCCGCCTCCCGGCTACCCGCCGGCCGCGACCGTCCATCTCACGGAACCCGATGCGCCGCTCGATGCCAGAAGCGTGCGTCTCGACGGGCCGCTGGCGAGTGTCGTGCTGCGTGTCCGTCCTGAGGAGGCCGGCCTGGCCGGCATCATCAGCGGCCTCGTGTTGGCGCTGGGGTTGTTGATCTACGTTTGCGGTTCCGTGTTCGCGCTGCGCGGCTGGCAGCGCAGCCGCCGCGCCGCCCGCATGCAGGCGGACTTCACCGCTGCGGTGAGCCACGAGATGAAGACGCCGATCGCGTCCGTGCGTGCCATGGCCGAGATGCTCGACGACGGAGACCCGGAGCGCACGAAGCGCTATGCGGGCCGCATCGAGGCCGAGATGCAGCGCCTCGGGACGACGGTGCGCAACGTCCTGGACGCGTCTCGCATCGAGCAGGGGGGGCTGCCCGTGGTGCCCGTGCCCCTGGAGCCGGCCGCCCTGCTGGAGCGCACCGTCGCGTCGCTGCGGCCCGAGCTCGAGCGCCGGGGCTTCGAGCTGGAGACCGAGTTCCTGCCGTCGGAG
>JAHEIK010000495.1 GCA_024639415.1 Planctomycetota bacterium | reverse complement strand
GGGGCGCCCCAAGGCCCTGAGCTTGCCGAAGGGCCGCGTGCGCGCCCGTCGCGCGCCTCCCGCGGGAGCGCTGGGCGGAGGAGAGCGGGAGACGGAGACGGGCGACGGGTGCGTCGGGAATGGTGACGGGCACGTTCACGTTCACGTTCACGGGGTAGTTGCAGAGACCACGTCCGTGGTCTCTGCTCCTACATCCGCTTGTACTTGGGTCCACTGCCACCCTCGCGGGGTGACCAGCGCGGCCCGAGCACGTCCGTCGCCCGGCAGTCCACGCAGTTGGGCGCGTTGACGACGAGTCCGTCGTCCGTCGCCTCGTAGACGCCGGCCGGACACATGTGCTCGTAGAGCTTCGCGACGTCGGGCGGAACGTCCTCACCCGCACGCAGATGCGACGGGATGTCGTCGCGCGTCTGGTTGCCCGACTTGAACACGGCATCGACCTTGCTGATGCCCCCGGCGTACGGCTCGGACACCGCGGTGGTCTTGGGTTCCTCCGCGTCCTCGTCGCACTGGATGCGACCGCCCGGGAACCAGCCCTTGGTCAGGATCATCAGGCTGGACTTGATGCCGCCCCAGAAGAAGCCCGACTTGAAGGCGAGACGCATGTTGCGGCGCTTCTTGAGGTCCTTGGCGACGTAGCTCTCGCGCAGTGCGGCGTCGTAGGTGGACAGGGACTGCGCGGAGACGTCGCCCTTCTTCAGTGCGGCGAAGATCGCGCGGGCGGCAAGGATGCCGGAGTGCATCGCGTAGTGGATGCCCTTCAGCGAGGCGACGTCGACGAGACCGGCCGCGTCCCCCACCAGCACGAGGCCATCGCCGGTGAGCGCGTTCGGGACGGCGTGCCAGCCGCCCTCCGGAATGGTCTTGGCGCCCCACTCCACGCACTCGCCCCCCTCGATCAGCTTGCTGATGTGCGGATGGGCCTTGAACTCCTGCAGCATGCGGTGCACGTCGGTGTCGTGCCGCTCGTAGTCGAGGCCGACGACGAGACCGATGGCGATGAGATCGTCGGCCAGCGGGTAGATGAAGCTGCCGCCGAACGCACTGCGCGGCAAGGGCCAGCCCAAGCTGTGGACGATGTGGTCCAGCGGCTGCTTGACCTCCCAGATCTCCTTCACGCCGAGCGCATGGATCTGCGGGTTGGGTGAGGTGACGCCGTTCGCCTGCTGCCAGGCCATCGTCAGGGGACCGCGCGAGCCCTCGCTGAGCACGGTGACGCGCGCCGTGATGTCGCCTGCGGGCTCGTGGCCGGGGCCGGGCGTCCCATCACGGCCGAGGCCGGCCGGCACCGTGCGCACGCCAAGCACCGCGCTGCCGTCGACGAGCAGGGACTCGACCGGGAAGCCGGTGAACACGTTGACGCCGAGCCCCTCGGCCTTCTCGCCCAGCCAGCTCACGATCTCGCAGATCGAGGCGATCTTGTTGCCGTGGTTCCACATGGGCGGCGGGGCCGGGATGCGCCACGCGCGCTTCTTGGTGAAGAGGTAGACCTTCTCCTTCTCGACGGTCCCGCGGAACGGGAAGTCCTCCATCGAGAGGTCGGGGAACAGCTCCTGCATCGCGCGCGGATCCAGGACCGCACCGGAGAGGTTGTGCTGCCCCAGCTCGGGCGCCTTCTCGAGCACGCCGATCTCGATCTCGCCGAGATCGCCCCCCTCGTCGGCGTCCTTCTTGACGAGGCGCGCCAGCTCGATGGCACCGGCAAGACCGGCGGGACCGGCGCCCACGAAGACGACGTCCATGGGGACGGCTTCGTCGTCGGGCGTGTCCTTGACGAGAAAGCGGTCGAGATCAAGTGCGGGCTGATGCCGCGCAGGAACGAGCCGCGCAGAAGCTTGTCGTGCCATAGGACGGTGGCCTCCCCTGGGACCCGCCCGTTTTACCCCGGCGCGCTCCCCCGCCCCCGCTCTGCGCGGAAGACGAAGGTCGCTGCTGACCGTAGGGGAGCGGCCTCTACGGCCGCTCCCCTACGGTCAGCAGTGACCCCTGGGTGTGCTTCCAGCCCGGCTCCTCGCCCGCCTCCAGCGGGTAGAGCAAGCAGGTCTGCTCCGCCACGGTCAGGCCGGCCTCTTCGAAGGCCCCGCGCCAGCCCGCCATGCTCAGCAGGTTCATGGCAACGCCGAGATCATCGGGCCAGCTGTGGCTCGCGGAGTTCTCGCGGTAGTAGTCGACGACGCAGACGAAGCGGCCGCCCGGAGCGAGCAGACGCTGGATCTCCTGCAGTGCCCCCGCCACGTCGGGCACGTAGTACAGGACCTCCATCGAGAAGATGCCCTGGAACGCCTGGCGCGGCAGAGGGTGATCGGGAAACGCGGCGACGTGGAACTGCACACCCGCGAGGCCCGCGGCGGCCGCCCGCGCCCGCTCCACCATGTTCGGGCTCACGTCGAGGCCGACCGCCTGCCCCTCGGCTCCAACGAGGTCCGCAGCCCACCGCACGGTGTAGCCGTTGCCGCAGCCGATATCGAGATAGTGCGCACCAGGGCTGAGCTCCAAGCGCTCGAAGCCGGCACGCGCACTGAAGGCGTGGCCGCTCTCCATGCCCTCGGCTCGGCCGCGATCGGCCCAATCGTCGAACACCTCGCGGACGCGCGCGTGAGGATCCTGGGTCACGTCGCGGTCGCCGTTGCTGGCGGGAGGATGCACGCTCATGCACCCTCCAGATGGGACGTCATGACACGGATCATCGGCTCGTGGTCGTCCGCAGCACACATCTCGCGGCAGGAGTGCATCGAGAGCATGGGATTGCCCACGTCGACGGTGCGCACGCCCAGAGTCGCAGCGGCAATCGGACCGATGGTCGATCCGCAGCGCAGGTCGTTGCGGTGTGAGTAGTGCTGCGGCGTCACGCCCGACCGCACACAGTGCGCGACGAAGGCGCCCGCCGTGACGGCGTCGCTCGTGTAGGACTGATTGACGTTCCACTTCACGACCGGGCCGTTTCCGAGCAGCGGCATGTGCTCGCTGTCGTGGCGCTCGGGGTAGTTGGGGTGGACACCGTGGGCCATGTCGGCCGAAACCAGCAGCGACTGCGCGATCGTGCGCCGCAGGTCCTCGCCGCCACCGGAGAGCCGCGAGACGACGTCGCGCAAGAAGGCCCCGCGCGCGCCGGCGGCGCTTTGGCTCCCGACTTCCTCGTGATCCCACAAGGCGATGAGGCGGCCTGTGGCGGGCACGGCGTCCTTGGCTGCTGCGCGCAGCAGCGCACTCAGGGCAGCGTGGCACGATGCCAGGTTGTCGAGGCGACTCGCGTGGATGAACGCCTCGTCGGCACC
>JAHEIK010000494.1 GCA_024639415.1 Planctomycetota bacterium | reverse complement strand
ACCCGGGAAGACGGCCGCAGCCAGCGCATTGCCCGGCAGCGGTGCGAGCGCCGTGACCATCAGTCCCTCGCCCAGCTCGAAGCGCTTCCCGCCGTCGGGGGCTACGTCGTAGACCGCGGGCTTGTTGCCCAGGCCGATGTAGAGGCCGCCCGGAACCTGGGCGGCGCACCAGGCCGTGTCGGCCTTCAGCGCGCTGGCGTCGAGCGCAGGACCGGGCCGCAGCACGCCCTCGGCGTCGAGGGTCAGGCCCTTCAGCGTTCCCTTGGCGAACGCGTCGTGGCCGACGATGCGTTCAGTGGACGGCCCCCCGGCGGCGGCAGCCTGGACGAGCACGAGCAGCAGCGCCAGCGGCGCGAGACGGATGAGCACGTTCATGGGAGCGTGGTTCCTCAGCGGCGCACGACGCGCAGCGTCACCTTCTTCGATCCAGCCACCACGAAGGGCACCTTCAGGCGCACCTTCTCGGTGACGGGCTTGAGCTTGCCGCTCATGCCGCCCGGGGAGCGGACGAGGCGGGCGAGGGTCGAGAGCGGGAGATCGCGCAGCAGGCGACCGTTCAGGTCGAGGTCGACGCGACCCGTGGGCAGCACCGCGACCAGCTCGGTGCTCTTGAAGAACCCGGCATAGAGCTTGGGGTAGTCGGCGATGTCCTTGGGCGTCGGGACGTCGGCGGGCACGAAGTCGCCGCCCACGAGCGTGATCACGTAGTTGCCCTCGGGAGCATCGTGCGGGATGCGCACGTCCAGCTCCCGCTCGAAGCGCTCGCCGCCGTCCTTGCGCTCGAGGCCTGCGCGCAGCGTGACCCTCTCACCGGGCCGGACCTCCTCGGTCGAGGCCGTGAGCGACATCACGTACGCGCGGCGGTCCCGGTGCTCCACCTCGACGTCGAGGTGGAACGACTCGAACTCGACGCGCTGCGTCATGTGATTGAGCGGCCGGTCGAGCAGGCCGATCAGCTGGCGCTGGAAGCCGCCGTCGAAGCCCCCGATGACGTCGTCGTAGCTCCAGGGCTCCATGCCCTTGATCTTGACGGTCATCGTGTAGCGCTTCGTGTTCGGCCCCAGCGTCGCCTCCGCGCGCGCGAAGGACTCCTTCAGCGCGAAGATCGTCAGCTGGCTGAAGAAGCGACGGTTCGGCGTGACCTCGAACTGGAAGGTCTCTTCTCGCTTGGTGACGGCATTCCTGAAGCGTGCCGTGATGGGCACCATGCGAGCGGGCGTGCCGAGATGTCCCGTGATGCCGGACGGGCGGTCTTGCACGATCGCGCCGACCTGCCGGATAGAGCTGCCGAGCTTGAACGACATGGTGCGGCTGGCGAGCACCGTGTAGACGTAGCCGACGCTCATCGGCAGCAGGGTCTCGCCAAGCAGGTTGAAGTCGTGCCCGAAGCCGAAGACCTTCTTGCCGTCGACGTGCGTGCACGTGCCCAGTGCCGCGGCGCTGTAGTCCCCGCGCAGCAGATCCACGACCAGGGCGCTGCCCGGCTGCATCGGTGCGTCGAGGTTGACCCACGCCGCGCCCTTCGCGGGCTTGCCCGCTGCTACGCCGCCGCCGCAGACGGTGAAGCCCAGCGGCTGCAGTTCACGCTCGAGCGCGCGGCGGGAGGCGAGCGAGAAGCCACCGACTGCGATGGGGGTGCCGATCGGCCTCAGGTCGCTGGCGCCTCCGCCCGTACCGCTGGCTGCGCGCTTGAGCGGCGTGGCCGGGAGCATGCCGGTGGCGCTGCCCTCGAGCTTGCGGTCGCCCTCGGCGAGCATCGTCTCGATGGGGGTGACGCCGCCGATCGCGTGCTTGGCGCCGGACCACGTGTAGGACAGGGCGCCCGCGATCTTGCCGTCGAAGTAGATGGGGGAGCCGGACATGCCCTGGGCGATCTGGTGATCGGCGAACGCCTCGCCGAGGCACTTCACCAGGATGACATCCTGCTTGACGAGGTGATTGCGCATGATGTCGAGGACCTCGACGTCGAAGCGCTCGATCTTGGTGCCCTGCTTGACGGTCAGGCCGTGGCCCTTCATGCCCGGCCTGACCGAGCTGAGGGGGAAGATCTCGGCGGGCTTGCCGGCGGGCGCCGCGGACTTGTCGTCCGCACGCTGCTCGTCAGCGCTGGCCGGCGCCAGGCCCAGCAGGGCGGTCAGGAGCAGGACGGCGGCGAGGCGAAGGGTGGGCATACGTTCCCCAAGGGACGGTTACCCCCTTCTTCGGCTTGCCAGAGCCCCAGCCTTCGCTCTAGTTGCGTGGGTCCACCCGTGAACGTGAACGTTTGCGTGCCCGTCACCGACGAGACCCGCTCCCGGGTCCCGTTCCCGACTTCGGCAGTTCTGGCAATCCGGGTACGGACTCGGGCCACGGGAACGTCGGGCACGCAGACGCAAACGTTCACGTTTACGGGAAGCGCCGCTACGCGGCGCTTACGTATCGATCTGGGCGCGCTGCAGGCCGCCGGAGTAGTCGATGTAGACCGTCTTCTGCTCCGAATAGAAGTCGATGCCCGTGATGCCCGCCTCGCGGTGGCCGTTGCCCGTGGCCTTGATGCCGCCGAAGGGCAGGTGCACCTCGGCGCCGATCGTGCCGTTGTGCAGGTAGACGATGCCCGTGTTCAGTGCGCGCATGGCCTTCATCGAGGCCGCCAGGTCGCGGGTGATGATCGCGCCCGAGAGGCCGTACGGCGTGCCGTTGTGGACTTCGATCGCCTCGTCCAGGTCCTTGACGCGGATGAGCGCGGTGACCGGGCCGAAGATCTCTTCCTGCGCAATGCGCATGTTGGGCGTCACGTCGGCGAAGACGGTCGGCTGGAAGTACCAGCCACCCGACAGCTCAGGCGCAAGCTCCGGCCGCGCGCCGCCGGCGACGATCTTCGCGCCGTCTTCGTCGCGACCAATGGCGATGTAGCGCTCGATCTTCTCGAGCGCCGAGGGCCTGACGACCGGGCCGACCTGGACCTTGTCGTCCCAGCCGTGGCCGACGACCTGCGTCTTGGCCGCTGCCGCGAGCTTCTCGCAGAGCGCGTCGTAGACGCCGTCCTGCACGATGATGCGGCTGCCGGCCGTGCAGCGCTGGCCGCTCGTGCCGTAGGCCGACCAGAGGATCGCCTGCACGGCGAAGTCCAGGTCGGCGTCGTCGAGCACGATGATGCCGTTCTTGCCGCCGAGTTCGACGTGCACGTGCTTGAGCATCGGTGCGCAGCCTGTTGACACGATCTTGCCTGTCTCGGTCGAGCCGGTCATCGAGATGACGGGCACGTCCGGATGCTTGACCAGCGCGTCGCCGGCCTCTTCCCCCGTGCCGTTGACGATGTT
>JAHEIK010000096.1 GCA_024639415.1 Planctomycetota bacterium | reverse complement strand
CCACTACGAGGTCCTTGGACCGCGGGCGGATCTCGACGCGTGGCTTGGCTCGCTGCAGGACACCGGCGTATGCCATCTCGCCGACGCCCTGCACGATCTCGAAGGCGAGCCCGGCATCGGTCGCCCCGCGCTCGAGCCCGAGGAGATCCACGCCGAGCTCGTCCGTAGCGAGGCGGCTCGCGCGCTCCGCGGCGTCGAGCGCATCCTGCCGCCGACGCCGCGCACGGCCGGCAGCGAGCGCCGTCCCGACTGGACGCTCGCCGCAGGGAGCGTGGGGGAGCGCGAGCTCCTGCAGCTCAAGGACGAGGCGCGCACGATCGCCACGTCGCTGCGCGACGCCCTCGAGCAAGCACGGCGGTGTGAGGACGACGTCCTGCGACTCGACGGCCTTGCCGCAGCGCTGGACCTGCTGGCCGGCGCGAGCGACGAGCGCTCCGCGGCTCACCTCTACAGCCTGCCGCATGCGCGGCCCGACGTGTCGCGACGTAGCGCGCGGCGACTCGAGCGACGGCTCGCCAAGCTCGGCGTGCGCGTGCTGCGCGGCGCGGGCGAGCGTTCCCATGTGCTGGTGCTCCCCGAGACCCCGCCGCCTGCCGAAGCGGAAGCCTGCGCGGCCGACTTCGGCGCGCAAGGTGTGGACGTGCCGTCCGACCTGGCGGAACTCTCCCCGCTGGAGGCCCGGTCGAAGCTGGGCGCACAGCTCACGGCTGCTCGCGGTGCGGAGGCGGAAGCACGCGCAGCGCTCAACGCCGCCGTCGTGGAGTCGGGCGATCGCGGGCGCTTCCTCCTCGACTCGCTCGTCGACGCGGAGGGGCGTACCCACGCCCGGCGGCACCTGGCTTCCACGGAGCACGTCACCGCCGCGCGCATCTACGTGCGCCCCGAAGACGACGGTCTGCTGCGCGAGCGCCTGCACGCCGCCCACGGTGAAGCCGTGGTCGTGCGGCCGCTGGCCGAAGCGGGCGACGAGCCGAGCACGCCCCGGCGCGTAGCGGCCGTGCCGTTTGCCGCGTTCCAGGGCCTGCTGCCCGGTCGCTTCGGCGACGTCTCCCCCGCGGCCGTCCTGGCCCTGCTCACGCCCCTGGCCGTCGGCATCGTCTGGGCCGACGTGGCGGGCGGGCTCCTGCTGTTGCTTGCCGGCGCCCTCCTCGGGGCGGCGGCCGGTGTCGGCTCACCGCGGCGCGACACCGCACTCCTCGCGCAGATCGGCGGCTTCGCCGCGCTCGCGCTCGGTGTGCTCGGCGGGCGGGCGTTCGGCCCCGCGGGCGAAGCCTGGTTCGGCCAGGGCTGGGGCGTGACGTCGCTGGATGTGGGCTGGCTCGGCCACCTGCCGAGTTGGGCCGTGCCCTTCGCCGCTGTGCTCCTCGTCCTGGGTTGTGCCGCCCTGCTCATGACGGCGTGGGGGCTCGCGCTCGCCGCCTTCGAGCGGAGCCGGGGCCGTGGAGCACGCGCGCGGACGGCGCTCGGCGGCGCGTTGCACTACGCCGTTGTCGTGGGGCTCGCCGCCGCGCTGCTGGGGCCGTCGAGCGCGGCCCGCTTCCTGTGGTGGTTGGCGCCGCTCGGTGCCTTGGGCATCCTCGTCCTGTCCGGACCCCGGCGCTTCCTGATCCGGCTCTGCCTGGACCTCGTCGGCGTGCTGCGCCTGACGGCCGTCGCCGGCGGCGCGCTGCTGGCGTTCCACTTCGTGCTCACCGGCTGGATCGCGCCCGGCATCTTCGAGGTGCTCTGCGGGGGGCTCGTCTTGTTGGTCGCTGCGCTCGCCGTCGTCGCCGACCCCGCGCACCTCGCCATGGGCGTGCCCTACGACCTCGCCCTCGGCGGACGCCGGCTCAGCCGGCCGTTCGAGCCGTTCGGCAGGCAGCAGCGCCACCACGGCGTGGCTGCGTCGAAGGGAGCGTCGGCGTGATCATGTCCGAGTCGAAGGTGTTCGCCGCACTCGTCGGCATCGTCGTCGAGGACGCCGATGCCACATGCCGCCGCGTCCAGGACAAGGCCACCAACGCCGCTCGTGCAGTCGTCCTGGAAGCACAGGATCGCTACGACGAGCTCACGCGGGCTGCGCGCGAGCTGGGCCGGGTGCGCGGGATGGCAGCGGAAGCGGCGGAGGCCCAGGCCGCCTCGCGCGAGGTGGCCGGCGTCGAAGCCGGGGCCTTCGACGCCCTCTTCGAGCGCTTCGCGCGCCGTGTGCTGATGGGGGCCAAGGCGCTCCCCGAGTCGCCGCGCTACCCGGCGGCCTTGCAGGCGTGGGCTGCGGCGTCGGTGTCCGCGCTCGACGCGCCGGCCGAGGTCTTCACCTCCAAGCGCGACCGCGCTGCCGTGTACGCGGCGCTGCTCGCCGCAGGCGCGGAGGACTTCCACGTCCGCGTGGAGCACCGGATCCACGTGGGCTTCGTCGCGCGCGACCTCGAGGGCCGCACCCTCTACGACTGCCGTCCCGACGCACTCGTGGAGCGCCACACCGAGGCGCTGCGCAGTCTGCTCGAGGCCGCCGTGCCGCCGCCGCCGGCGTTCCCGCTCGAGGAGGCGCCGGGCGAGCCGACCGAGGCCGGGGCGAGCTGACGGACGCCGTGCCTTCGGGCACGCCCGCCAGGGTCGTTCTCGCCGGACGGCGCGAGGCGGAGCGCGGGCGGCGCTCGAACCCTGCCTAGGATGTGGGCCCGCATGTCCACCCTCGGTACCCGCACCCGCTTCCTCATCGGCAACCTCGTCCTCGTGGGCGCGTTGCTGCTTGGTGCGTCCGTGCTCGCCCGCCCCGAGGTGTCCGGGCCGGCTGCACGCGTCCTCGCGTCCCTCGGCAGCGCGTACCAGACCGACCGTGCGGAGGACCTCGTGGTGCCCGTGCCGTCCCTGCACGGCATCCAGTCCGGCCTGCCCGTCTTCCATCTCGATGGCAGCGACGAGAAGCGGCCCGTGGCGCATGTCCACGACTTCGGCTCCGGCGCGACCGGTGCGTGGGTGCACTTGCGCTTCGAGCCGGGCGAGGAGCATGCGGGACCCTGGCAGCTCACGGTCTACCCGCCGAGTCGCAAGCTCAGCTCGGCCGTCAAGATGGCGGTCACCGACGAGGCTGCCAAGCGCTTCGGCGAGGACCTCGGCGACCGGGTCCAGGCGCTGTGGACCGGCGTCCTCTTGCCCGACCTGGAGCGGCGCCTGCCGGGCTTCCTGACGCGCATCGACCCGACGCAGGACACGGAAGCGCGCGCGGTGATGGAGGCCCTCACCAAGCGTGCGATGGACAAGCTCGATCCCATGCTCGGGCAGCTGGCGAGTCACGTGACGCGCAAGGTGAAGAAGAAGCTCGACCTGCTCGACCGGCTCGGTCTGCTGGTCAAGGTCGTCACCGGTGACTCGAAGGGGCTCTCACGCAAGCTCCTGCCCATCGCCAAGGACGCGGCGCAGCAGTGGTGGGTCGACAACCAGGCCCAGGTGCTCAAGGCCCTGGGCGAGGCGTTCGAAGCCGAGTACCCGCGCATCCGCGGCTGGGTGGCCGGGGAGCTGTTCGACGCCGCTCGGGAGGAACTCGCCGAGCCGATCTACGAAGCGCACCGCGCGCGCTTGGAGCAGGAGGGCGAGGCGCTGCTGCGTGCCGCGGCCGACGCGTTCGTGAAGGCGCCGGAGGGGGGCTTCCGCGTCCGCTTCGCCGCCGTCATGCGCGCGCAGCTCCTGAACAAGAAGACGGCACTGATGGTGCTCGAACGGACGCCGCCGACACGATGAGCGCGGACACACCCGTTCTTGCCGTCACCGATCTGGCACTCAAGGCCGGCGGGCGCAGGCTGCTGCATCCAAGTTCGTTCAAGCTGCACGAGGGACAGCGTGTCCTACTCGTCGGTCCCTCCGGCAGCGGCAAGTCGCTGTTCGCCGACCTGCTGCTCGGCTTCGCGGGCCCGGCCACGCCGGGCATCGAGGTCCAGGGGCGCATCGAACTCGACGGCACGACGCTCCTCGGCCGCGGCCCCGAGGCACGCGACGCCCGGCTGGGAGCCGTCTTCCAACTGCAGCGCTCGGGCCTGTTCGACGATCTGACCATCGAGCAGAACCTGACGTTCGGCAGTCGCGACGCCACGGCACGTGGACGCGTCGCCGGTGAGCTGAACCTCGATGCCCTGGAGCGCCCCGTCACGGTCTGCTCGGGCGGCGAGGGCGTGCGCGTCGCCATCGCACGCACGCTGCTGCGCGGCGCGGGCGTGCTCGTCTACGACGAGCCGACCACGGGGCTCGATCCCGTGAACGCAGCGCAGGTCGTCGACGCCATCCGCTCCTCGCACCGCCGCCTGTCCTTGATCATCACGCACGACTACGCGGCGTTCGACGGCATGGTGGACCTCATCCTCTTCCTGGATCCAGTGGAGCGGCGCATCCGCACCTTGGAGCCCGGACCCGAGGCCCTGCAGATCCTGCACGACGCGCTCGTCGCGGGTCGGGCGCCCGAGAGCGAGGCACCGCCACGGCGTCCCGGTCTGCTCAGGCGCTTCGCCGCCGGCTGGCGCCGGCTGGCGCTGGGCACGACGGAGGTCCTCCAGGACTGGCTCGCCCTGCTGGCGACGCCGTCGGCGCTGCTGCGCATCGCCCACCCGCTCGACGGCCCTCGCATGCGGCAGGCCCTCGGCCGCGACCTCGCACCCGGCGTGCTCTTGTTCGTAGGCCTGAGCGCCATGCTCGTCGCCGTGACGGGCACGTACTTCCTCTTCGAGCGCCTGCCCAAGCGCATCTGGACCGAGCCGATCATCCAGGACGACCTCGTCGCCGGGCTGGGCCTGATCTTCACGCGGGTCGGCGTGCCGCTGATGGTGTCGGTGCTGCTCGCCGCCAAGCTCGGCGCGTCAGCCGCAGCGCACCTCGGCCACATGAGCCTGACGCGCCAGCTCGACGCGCTGGAGTTGCTCCGCGTGCCGCGCAGGCGTCACTTGCTGCTGCCCACCGCGGCGGGGCAGCTGGTGTCGGCGTGGATCAGCACCGCGGTCGCCGTGGTGCTCGCCTACGCGACGTCGCTCGTCGTCTTCCTCGCCATGCACCCCGGCTACTCGGTGCGCTACTTCTACGAGGCCTTCACGCGGGAGCTCGACGGCGAGATCGTCCTCTGGGTGCTCGCGAAGACGGCGGTCAGCGCCGTCGGTGTGGCGGCCGTCGCCTACCGCATCGGCATCCAACCCAAGCGTGCGCCCGAGCAGGTCGTGCGCGGCATCCACCGGACGCTCTTGCGCGCCTTGCTGCTGGTGCTCGCCGTGCACGCGCTGTTCGCGTTCCTGGAGTTCTGAAGAACACCGTGCGTCTGCTGCGAACCGTCCAGTGGGTAGGGATCCTCCTCGTCGCCGCCAGTGCGTTCTTGCCCGCGCTGCACGTGCGCGCCTACCCGGGCCTCACGGGCAAGCTGCAAGCCGCGTGGATCGCTGCCGTCTCTCCGCGTCCGCGCGAGGTCCCCGCGCAGGAGCTGGGCACGGCCGTGGTCGAGTCGCTGAACGGTCCCGACGCCGTGACGCCGCTCTGGGACGTCCGGCGTTGGTACCCCTGGTTCCTCGCACCGCTGTGGGCCCTGGCGCTGCTGTTCTCGCGCGGCAGGGGGCGGCGCTGGGCGGGAGCCGGGATGCTGCTGCTCACCTTCGCGATCATCGTGCTCGAGGCGACCTATCTGCGAGTCGAGTACCTGCCGTTCCTGTCAGGCGGCTGGGGGCGCGCCGAGCTGGCCGCCGTGTGGTTGTTCATCATCCTCGTGCTGCTGTACCGCAGACCCGTGGATCGCCACCTCGGAGCCGTCGAGGCCGCCATCGGAGCCCAGGGCCTGCTGGGCTTCATGCACAGCGTCACGCTGCCAGCAACGATGTTCCGCCAGTGGCTGCCCGGGCGCGATGCCGGGGACGTCTTCCGGGCCGTCCTTCACAACTTCGGCCCCGGGTTCTGGCTTGGGATGGCCGGCATGCTGATGATGGCCGCGGCGATCTACCTGCCCTGGCTCCGCTCGGGCTCCCAGGCCAAGCCGCGGGAAGAACACGGGTAGACTCGTAGTCCATGAATGGGCGGCCCCTGGGTCGCGAGGAGGTTTGGCGTGCGCATCGCGATGATCCTGGCTCTCGTGCTCGGCCTTGCTGCCTGCTCCTCGGCTCCCGCGCTGCCGGCGCTGCCCGACTTGAGCGCGTGCGGCCCGGATGACGAGTGCCCGCCGGTGGACGACATCGTGCTCCCCGGGCGCCGCGTGCCCGTCTACAAGACCATCCAGAAGCCGATCTACGAAGAGCGCCGCACGCCGGTCTGGGGCGAGAAGACGGTCGCGGTGTTCCAGACGCGCGCCAAGCCCGTGACCATCACGCTGCCCGACGGCTGCAACGGCTGCGACCGCGTGGTGAAGCTCTGGGAGCGCGACGAGAAGATCCAGGTGGGGACACGTCGCGTACCCGCATGCCTCGGCTACCGCGTCGAGAAGGTGCAGGTCGGCACCTGCCCCGAGCAGGTGCGGGTCGGCTGGCGCGTCGAGGCCGAGGAGCCCTGCGCGCCGTAGCCGCCCGGCGCGTCCGAGTACCGCCTCAGGGGATCCACAGCCCCAGCACCAAGTCCGCCTGATCCGTATCGCCGTTGAGGTCGCGGCCCTCCGCGGCTTCCTGACGCAGGTAGGCCCACACACTGCCCGTGTCGGTCACGGGGATCGACGCGCGCGCGCACGTGCGACCCTCTTCCACGGAGGCGCCGTTGAAGTCGAGCACGCGAAAGACGGTGCCGTTCACCGCACCGTCCCGGTTGTAGTCGCGGCCCGTGAAGAACTCGTCGGCGGTGATCGCGATCATCCCGTTGGCTATCGCGCAGTGGTCTCCGCCGGCGTCCAGCAGCGTCCATGCCGTCGGCGTTGCGAGGTTGATGAACGCCAGGAACGTCTCGGTCGCGTTGCCATCGCCGTCGAGGTTGCCGTTGGCGAGCTCCGTCAGCCGCACGACCACACCCTGCGCGCCCGTGCCCGGGTCTTCACCCCAGACGCCGGCGAGCGGGAAGGTGCCTGCGGTCGACGGCACGAGGCCCGGGTTGTAGACCGTCGGCAGGGGTGTCGTCGTGTCGAGCAGCAGGTAGGCGAAGTCCACGGCCCCGCTGCCGTTGATGTCCAGCCCGGCATTGGCCAGTTCGTTCACCACCAGTGCAATCCAGCCGGGCGCGAGGCGTGTCATCGAGCCGCCCAGGTCGAGAGCCAGACCCTGCAGGGGGGCAGCCGGGCCCAGGTTGACGCCTAGCGGCGTAGCGGGGGCGCCTGGCACGGTGTGATCGGCCCAGTAGAGCAGTTGCAGATCCGCGCCCCCGTCGCCGTCGCCGTTCGTTCCCGGAGCCGGGTCGACGCGCGGGGCTTCGATGCACGTGAAGAACACGCGCGTCCCGTCGTAGAGCAGGGGCGAGCCGGGAGCCGAGCCGAGGGGACCCACCGGGCCGCCGCCCAGGATCGTCTGCGTTGCGGTGGCGGTGTCGTAGATGGCGGGTGCCATGCCGATGACGCCGTCGCCGCTGCGATCGTTGCCCAACGCGAACCCGGGGAACTGGTTCTCGGCGCCTTCGTCGATGTAGTAGCCGGCGAACCCAGTGGCCGTCACGTCGAAGCCGCCGGCCGGATCCACGGCCGTGGGCGCTTGCACCGGAAGCACCTGCAGGCCTGCGAGCGCCCAGAAGTTCGCGGGCGTTCCCGCGCCGCCTGGAAGCAGCAGCGAGCCGACCGCGAGGTAGGTGTCGCCCTGGTCACCATCGATGTTCGGGTCCAGGACGAGGGGACCGCCGGCTTCCGTCAACAGCCATGCGGCGTAGGTCAGGCCATCGCTGCGAAAGCCCAGACCGGCTGCGGGCCCCGGAATGGCCGTGTGGAACGCGATCTGGTTGTACTCGTACGGCCCCGCGGCCACGGTCGTGTCCAGGTAGGCGAAGAACGGGTCCACGGCGTCTCCGTCGCCGTTCAGCACGTACCCACCCAGCCCTTCTCCGGCTTCGTTGTACTGGACGAGGATCCGGTCCTGCTCCAGCCCGACGATGGCCGTGGCCCCGCCCCAGGTGTTGGTGATGGGCAGCGCACTCACGGCCGGGCGCACGTAGGACACCAGCACGTCCGCTACGTCGACGTCCGGACCGCCCAGCGGCGGGAAGGGGGCCTGCCCGTTCGCGCCGTTGAGATTGACGCCCTCATCGGCCTCGAGGGTCAGCCATGCAAGCACGCCGTCCTGGCCGAAGACCGGGCGCGCCAGTCCGCCGGCCACACCCGTCACATCCATGGACACCGAGGGCGTCGGCTGAGTGGGCTGGCCCGTTGCCGCATCGATCAGCATCATGACACCGTCGTCCGGCAGTCCGTCGCCGTTCAGTATGACGCCGCCGTCCTCGGCCTCGCCCCGGGAGAACACGACGGTGTCGCCTACGACGCCGTAGCGGTTGCTGCGGGGAGGCGCCACGCCGGCCACGGCCGGGTAGACGAGCAGATCGCCCGGGAACTCGACGACCACGGGCGGGTTGTCCATGTCCACGACGATGAGGAGCAGCTTGTACCTGCCAGGCGTCAGCGAGAGCAGGATCGGGACCGGTACCGTCTGTGTGGCACCGTCCTGATCCGGTCCGGCGAACAGGTCCGTCTGATCGCCTGTCGTCGCGGGGTTGTGGTCAGCGTCTGCAACGATGCGCGCCACGGCTTCGACGTCGTCGTTGGCCTCGAACGACACCGTGAACATGTCGCCCGGGACGCCCGCAATGCCCTGCTGAGGGGACAGGACCGTGCCGGTGGGGGCGCCGCCGCCACCACCACCACCACCTCCTCCGCCGGTTCCTCCGCCTCCGCCGCCGCCGCCACAGGCGGCCAGGCAGACGGACAGAAGCAGGGCCGGGACGGCGCCGCGCAGGCGCCTGGATGCATCACACATGGCTGTTCCTCGGGGTGCCCTGGCCGATAGCCATGATCCCCCGCGCTGAGGACGCCACAATCACCGCGTGAAGAAGGCATTTTGTTCGTAGGCCGTTTGGGTCGTCCTGCTCCGGTCCCGCTGCCGGCCTGGAATTGAAAACGGGCCCCCGCGAGCGTCAGCTCGCGGGGGCCCGCCGGGGAGCGAAGGGCGCTTGCCCTGAGGACAAGCCGCCTAGGGAACCGGAGCGAAGAGGCAGGTGCCTGCCTCCTGGTCGCTCGGATCGCGGCCGAACGTGCGCTCGGCGACGATCGCGCAGCCACGCACGACAGCGCCAAGGGCGATGCCTGCGATGCCGCCACCGGAGGCGGTCGAGCGGACGGTCACGACGTAGTCGGCCTTCGAGATCAGGACCGGCGTGGTCAGCGGCGTGGCGAGCGGGAACGCGCTCGTCCCGTCACCGCGGCTGCGAATCACCGCGCGGATGGCGTCGTCCGTCGTGGACGCGCCGAGCGTGTCCTGGAAGCTCGCAAGCACCTCGTAGGGGACGGTGCGGCTCACGGGCAGGACGACGTTCTCGTCACGCGCCGTGTAAGCGAGCGGCGACGGTGCACCGGCGACCTCGGTCGGGAACTCGACGACCACGTCGGCCGGCGCCGTCTGGTCACTCCAGTAGGTCGGGATGGTGACCGGCGTGATCGCGAAGGCCGTGTCCGGGGCGCCCGGACCGATCTGGATCACGTCTTCACCCTGCGTGGTGGGCGTGACATCCAGATCGAACTGGTACGTCACGGTCGGCAGCACAGGCCGCTGGTCGAGCGGCACCACGCCACCGAGCACCGGCACCTTGTAGGGCGAGTCGGGATCGCTGGGATTGGTGTCGATCCAGCCGCGCACGCGCTCGGCAAGGTCGTCCGTCACGGTGTTCTTGATCCCGCTCTCGGTGACGTCGCCGTCCGGGTCGGTCGGGTCGAAGGGCCACACGGTGCCGAGGTTGTAGACACCGGGGTACGTCTCCTGCGCCAGGCTGGCGTCGACGGAGGTGATCTCCGGCGTCGTCAGGCGGCTCACCGCGTTCATGTAGAACCACGGCGCGAGGTCGGTCTTGACCTTCGAGGCGTTGCTCGGGTCGAAGTCGTCCGAGGAGATGTGCGAGTCCTTGTCACCGTTCACGCCCGTGTCGCCGGGCTTGGTGTCGAGGCCGCCGACGTACGGCGCGCCCAGGAGCAGGACCTCGATGTCGAGTGCGTTGAGCGCCTCGATCGCGTCCTCGATCGTGTGGGCGTTGGCGGGCGAGACCGCGCCACCGGCGAGGCCGGTGCGGCGCGAGGTGACGGCCGTCGTGCCCTCGATCGTGACGCCACCGTCGAAGGCCAGTGCCAACACGCTGCGCGGCTCGCGGGGCGCGTCGGGAGCGCCATCGGTGCTCTGGATCGTCTGCGAGCTGGCCGGCGGGGGCGTCGGCGGGTTGTTCACCACCTCGGCGGTACCCGTGGGGGCATTGCGCATGGGGGCGACCGTGGCGATGTCGCTGGCCAGGATCACGAACTTGATCGCGTCCTCGCGCCAGCCTGCGCCGCCGACGTTACCCGACGAGATGCTCGGGGCCGGAGCAGCACCCGGCGTCAGCGGGGGAACCGTCACGCCGACGTTGTTCTCGTCACGCACCTGGAAGAGCGGCTCGCCGTCCGGGTCGTCGTAGTCGAGCGACGTCGAGTCGATGGGCAGGAAGCCGATGGCGGGCACGTCACCGCTGGCGCCGGGACGCGTCTGCGGGTTGCGGAAGACGTCCTGGCTCGTGGGCTGGCCGCTGTCCTCGGTGT
>JAHEIK010000493.1 GCA_024639415.1 Planctomycetota bacterium | reverse complement strand
GTCATGGTCTTGCGGGTCGATCTCGACCGCGAGCGCATCGCGCTGGGCCTCAAGCAGAAGTTCCCCAGCCCCTGGGAGACGGTCGAGCTCAAGTACCCGGTCGGCTCGCGCGTCCAGGGCACCGTAGTCAACGTCATGCCCTACGGCGCCTTCGTGAAGCTCGAAGACGGCATCGAGGGTCTCGTGCACATCTCCGAGATGTCCTGGTCCAAGCGCATCAACCACCCGCAAGAGGTGGTCAAGGTGAGCGATGAGGTCGAGGTCGTCGTCCTGGACATCAACCGGGACAAGCAGGAGATCTCGCTCGGCATGAAGCAGGCCGACGGCAACCCGTGGGATGACGTCGATCAGCGCTTCCCGCCCGGCACCGTGGTCGAGGGTCGCGTCCGCAACCTCACCAGCTACGGCGCCTTCGTCGAGATCGAGGACGGCATCGACGGCCTCCTGCACGTCTCCGACATGTCGTGGACCAAGAAGGTCGCGAACCCGGCCGAGATCGTCCAGAAGGGCGAGACCGTCCGCTCCGTCGTGCTCTCCGTCCACCCGGACAAGAAGCGCATCGCGCTGGGGCTCAAGCAGCTGTCGCTCGACCCGTGGCAGAAGGAGATCCTCGAGCGCTTCGCGATCGACACGGAGCACCCCGGCACCGTCACGAAGGTGACGAACTTCGGCATCTTCGTCTCGCTCGAGAACGAGCTCGAGGGCCTGCTGCACATCAGCGAGCTCACACCGGCCGACCACCTGGAGGCCGGCTCGCGCGTCGGCGTCCGTGTGCTGCGCCTGGACACCGACGAGCGCAAGATCGCGCTGACGTTGATCCGCGACGTGGAGTTGCTCGGCGCCATGGGCATCGAACTCGACGAGGACGGTCAGCCGGTGCCCCCGGCCAACCCGCCCGCGCCGGAGCGGGAGATCCCGACGGACCACATGGGTGAAGCGGGCCAGCCCGAGGAGCCCGCAGCCGAGGCGAGCCCCGAGGTCGAGACGCCTGCTGAGGATGCTCCGGCTGCCGAAGCTCCCGCCGAGGCGGAAGCAGCCAAGGACGAGGCACCCGCCGCTGAGGCACCCGCCGAGGAGGCACCCGCCGCCGACGCACCGGCCGAGGAGGCACCTGCAGCTGAAGCCCCCGCCGAGGAGGCACCCGCTGCCGAGGAGAAGCCCGCCGAGGACGCTCCGGCCGAGGAGAAGAAGGACTGAGGGGCGTGCACACGTACGACCTCCTCTTCCTTTGCGCTCTTTGCCTCCTTCGCGTCTTGCCTCGTCTGCCTTGACAGACGAGGCCATGACGACGTTCATCCAGAGTGGGGCGACTGTGACGTCGCCCCACTCTTCGTTTTGCGCGCTCCTGCTGCTGGTGGGGGCCCTGCTTGCCGGCTGCTCCAGCGACTCCGCGACGCCCGAGACGGATGAGGCCGAGGCACCGAGCTTCGCGCCGATCGTCTGGCCGCATGCGGGGGGGGCGCGCCGCGGAGCCACGAACACGCGCGACAAGCGCACGCTCGAGGACGAAGACGCCGGCTGGCAGGAGAAGTACGAGCTTGCCCAGCGTTATGTGGCGGGCGGCTACGACGAGCAGGCGCTGCAGATCCTCACCGGAGCGCTCACGCAGGAGCCCCCCGCACCATGGGGGCCGCGCATGCGTGCGCTCAAGCAGAGTATTCGCGTGCGCCGCGCGGAGGAACTGCTCCTGCGCATCGACGCCCGCGCCACGAAGGACTACGTCGGCTTCGGTGAGCCGATCGATTTCGTGATCCGCTTCCGCAACGTCTCGACCGAGATCGTGACCCTGCTTGCGCCCAGTGAGCAGGAGGAGACCTCGCCGTCGGCGATGATGATCGAGATCACGCGCCGGGACCGGGACATCCACGCCACCGAGCTGCGGCGCACGTGGAACCGCACCGTCTACATCCAGGAGCCGGGTGGTGATCCGATCCGGATACCGGCCGGCGGCACGCACGAGGTTCCCGTGCGCATCCCGGCGGAGGCGGCGGGCTCGCCGATCTCCGGTCTGCGCATCATCGAGGTCGCCGGCACGCTGCGACCGACCCGGCTGCGCAAGGGGGCGGAGCCGCGCACGGTGCGCCTGCCTATCCGCCGCGGGCGCGTCATGGCGCTGCCGCGCAACTTCGAGCCCCTCACGGTCGACCCGCTCAAGTCCATGCGGACGGCGGTGTCGACTGTCGCGCCGGCCCATCTGCTCATCGCCACCGAGTTCGTGCCGCCGGGGCGCCGCCCCGCGGCGGCCACGATCCTCGCCGGAGCCCTCGAGCAGGGGCATCCCGCGCTCTATCGCGCCGCGCTGGGCGGGCTTGGGCTGCTGCGCGAGCGCGCGGTAGGGGAGCCGCTGGCCCCGTACGTCGATCCGCTGCTGCGCGGGCTCTCGCGCACGCCCGGACGAGCCGATGCGTTGATGGAGGGGCTGAGTACGGTGACGGGCGTACGCCTCGCGCCGGACCCGCGCCTCTGGAAGGACTGGTGGCGACGCGACGACAATCGGCGACGGGCCGTGACCGCAGTCGATCCCACCGATTCGACCTAACGTCCCCGACCTACGAACTTCCCGACCCGCGAACTCCCCGAACCTGGCGAGGCCTCGGCATGATCCACTTGGAAGCCCTGCGAACGCACCTGGCCCCGCTGGCGCGCTGCGTCGAGACGGTCATCCCCGAGGCGGAGTTGCTGGCCAAGCTGGAGCGCGGCAAGCCCCTGCGCTGCAAGCTCGGTCTCGATCCGACCTCGACCACAGTGCACATCGGCAACGGCGTGGTGCTCTGGAACCTGCGCAGGCTGCAGGACCTCGGGCACACGGCCGTGCTGATCCTCGGCGACTACACGGCGACGGTGGGGGATCCCTCAGGCAAGGACAAGACACGTCCGGTGCTCACCCCCGAGCAGGTCGAGATCAATCTCGCGACGTGGCTGGAGCAGATGACGCTGATCCTCGACATGGAGAAGGTCGAGATTCGCCGCAACAGCGAGTGGTTCAAGGACATGTCGTTCCTGCAGGTCCTCGACCTGACCAATCGCATGACCGTGCAGCAGATGATGGAGCGGGACTCCTTCGAGAAGCGCTGGAAGAGCCATACGCCGATCTCCCTGCGGGAGTTCGTCTACTGTCTGATGCAGGGCTGGGACTCCGTGCAAGTCGAGGCGGACGTCGAGCTCGGCGGGACGGACCAGACGTTCAACCTCGCGGTCGGCCGGCGCCTGATGGAGCAGGAGGGCCTGGAGCCGCAGTGCTCCCTGATCAGTCCCCTGCTCGAGGGCACGGACGGCCACGAGAAGATGAGCAAGTCGCTGAA
>JAHEIK010000492.1 GCA_024639415.1 Planctomycetota bacterium | reverse complement strand
AGGGGAAGCCGCCGTACGAGGGGTCGTCGGGATCGGCGGCGATCTGGCTGCCCTTGAGGTAGGCGCTGGCCTTGGCCTGGGCTTGCCGGAACTCGCTGCGGCGGGCGGCGGCGAGTGCGGAGATGGCGGCGGAGGTGGCGTAGTTCGTGACCTTGGGGTTGTCGACGATCGAGCCGTTCTCCTGCTGGAAGCCGACGAGGAAGGTCAGGCCCTTCGTGATGGCCTCGTCCTTGGCCGCGGCGCCCGAGTCCTGGCTGCCGGCGAGGGCCGTGACGGCCATGGCGGTGTAGGCGACGTTGCCGGGGAGCTTGATCTCCTTGTCGCCGAAGCCGCCCTTGGCGTCCTGCTGGCCACGCAGGTAGTCGGCCCCCTTCTTCATGGCGTCTTGGATCCCCATCTCCAGGGCCTCACCAAGGCCTGCGAGGCCTGCGTCAGAGTCCGCGACGAGGCGCTTGCCGTTCGTCTTCGGCGTGGCGCCCTCGGGCGCCTGCGCGTCGCCGCAGCCGGCGAGGAGGACCGCGGCGCCGACCACGGCGAGGCAGAGGGCTACGGGCAGCAGGATCTTGGACATGGAGGCCTCCGGCGGGGGTTGCTTCCTACCCAACGAAGCATGGGGACGACGGTTCGTCCAACTGGGGCGGCGTGGGGCACGTCCCGCCGCAGGAACGCGACCCAGGCGCCGATCCCCACGACGCACGGTCACGCGCCCCGTCGCAGGAACGCGACCCAGGCGCCCATCCACCCCGGCGGCATGCGCCGGGGTTCAGGGCGCCCCTACGCGCTTGCTGACGACGGCCGAGCGGGAGACGGCGCCGAGCGGGATCGCCTACTTCCCAAGGGGCGCTGCCTTCTTCTGCGGCTCGGCCGTGACCTCGCCGGGCTTCTCGAGGACGGGCCCGTCGAGGGTGGTGCGGAGATCGGTGTCGGGATGGAAGGCGTACCAGGCGAACCAGAACATGCGCTGGTGCGCCATGAGCTTGCCGTCTTGCCGCACGCTGATCGCGTCGCCGGCCGCCTCGTAGGTGAGCACGACGGATGCGCCGCCCACCTTGTCCTCCCAGGGCTTGCTCAGCGTGCGCAGGGCCTTCAGCGCGTAGGCGCGCGCCTTGCCGTTCACGACCACACCCACCACCTCGGCCTTGGAGAAGAGCGCCTTGCTCTGGGTGCCGACGGGGAAGTAGACGCGCGGCATCTTGTCGTAGCCGAGATAGACCTGCCGCACGTACTCATGCGGGGGCACGATGCCCTGGTCGTCGCTCAGCACCTTGGCCTCGGGGTACTTGCCCTTGAAAGCACCGAAGCTCGTCACCATCGACGGCAGGACGGTCAGTTCGTTGCCCGTCTGCGGACCGGCCACCGCGCGCAGTTCGAGCTGACTCCAGAACGACTCGGTCTGATGGTCGTACATGAGGACGTCGGACTTGTAGAGGTAGCCCGAGACGCCGAAGGTCAGGGTCGTGCCCCGCACCACGCGGTCGTAGACGAGGGTCGATCCGCACAGCGGGCACCACGTGACGAGCACCTGCTTGCCGCCGACCACGTCGTTCACCAACTCGTGACGATCGAGGATGTGGAGCGGATAGGCGCGGATCTCCTCGCCCACACGCAGGGTGATGACGCGCCGTTCGGGGCGCATGAACGTGACGTCCTTCGCAGCAACGAAGCGGGGCTCGAGGATCGCGGGGATCGCATCGCGCGGATCGGGGCGCCGCACGCCCTTGCGGAACAGGCTCATGTCCAGCGTGCTCTCGACGCGCTCGGGGGAGCCGATCAGCAGGAAGGCGGAGCCCTGCTTGCGCAAGTCGGGGGTGGCCTTGGGCGCCGGCGCCGGCGCCGGGGCAGGCTCCTTGGGCACCGGATCGGCCGCTCCCTCCCGCGGAGGCGTGGGCGTGTCGACCTCCCCTCCGCAGCCGGTGAGCAGCGCGAGCAGCAAGGCGAGCGTGGCGAGGCGGACCATGAGCGGCGATCTCCTGACCTTGAAACGCGCAAGGGACCGTATCGTTTCCCGGGAGCCCATGCCATGACGAGCGATTCCGGGATTTCCGAGGCTGCTGCGGCCGGTCGTTTCGACCGGGCGGTCGCACATTGGAATGCGGGTCGCTTCTGGCACGCCCACGAGGACTGGGAGGACCTCTGGAACGAGGCCTACGACGACCACAAGCGCTGGCTGCAGGGCCTCATCCAGTACGCAGCCGCGTTCTTCCACTTCGACCGCGGCTTCTACGCCAGCGGCTTCGAGCGCCTGCTGGTGCAGGCCACGGAGAAGACCCAAGGCTACGACGGCCCGGTCCACCACCTCGACTGGCGGCGCATGCAGCGCGATCTCGCACCGTGGATCGCGTACGGCCGTGCGGTGGCAGACGGCGCCGCGTTCCCCGAGGCGCCCGCACCGATTCCCGTCCTGCGCTACGCGCAGGGCTACGATCCTCAGCCGCTGCCTTGGGAGGCGGACGCACCGGGGGACGACGCGTAGGCGACGTCGCACGCCGCGGCGAGCGCGAAGTCCTTCGCGGTGATGCCGCCGGCGGAGTGGGTGTACACCTCGATTCTCGCGTAGCCCCAGCCGAACGTGATCTCCGGATGGTGGTCTTGCGCTTCGGCGGCGCCAGCGACCTGGTTCACGAAGGCCTGCGCGGCGACGAAGTCGTCGAACGTGTAGCGCTTCACCAGGTGATGCTCGTCGATGCAGTCCCAGCCCGGCAGGTCGGTGAGCGCGGCCTCGACCGCATCCATTCCGAGTCGCTCCATGGCAGCTACTCCTCCAGCAGGGCGTGCAAGGCGGCGAGGTGTCGTTGGATCCTATCCAGCACGCGTTCGTAGCGTGGCAAGGCCTGCGCCCAGTCTACGCCATGGGATTCGTGGGCGTAGCGCAGCAGCGGCAGCATCCAAGCGGCATAGCCGGAGTGTGGATCGGATGCGGCGAACAGGTTCCGGTACCACGGACGGTCCGGCAGGCCGCGCTCGTCGAGCCATGCACGCTCGAGGCTGAGCAAGATCTCGTTCACGCGGCTCAGGTTCGCGGCGGACAAGCCACCGACGGGGACGACCACCTTCAGCAGCATCTGCGCCTTGACGGCTTCCACCTCCAGCGCTTCCAACCTCCTGCGCAATCCCGTCGACGGATGTTCGGCGGCGAGATCTTCACCCACCATCTGCTCGAGATGGCGGCGCGCATCCACGAGCGGCGCTTCGAGGTCGTAGGGGATCAGCGGCGCGTTCGCGAGACGCGACACCAGCACGTTGCCTACGCGCGCGAGCATCAGGGCGGGCTCGTAGTCGCCCACGATCTTGCGGTACCAGGCCAGGGTGTCGT